>NZ_CAWPRC010000001.1:0-4502 GCF_963890165.1 Aliivibrio sp. SR45-2
CTTTTATGAAGCAAAGCTATGATGCCGTATATTTACCCTTGCCGGATATTGCAGAGTTTTCTGGTTTTCATATGATTACTGAGAAGACTGCAATTCATTACAGTATTCAATGGGTTGGTTGGTCAGCGTTTGATAGTATTGAAACAGAAAGTGCAATAGTAAAAGAATATAATTGGAAAAACTCTTATCATTACTCAATTGGTGCAACCCATTACTTAAATAATAAATGGACATTACGTACCGGTTATATGTACGACGAAACGCCAGTCGATGAATTAACGTCTATTTCAATTCCTGATTCAAATCGTCAATGGTTCTCTGCGGGCTTTACATACAATTGGAGCTCGAATACAGCATTAGATTTTGGCGTTACCTATTTAATAGGTGAAGATGTAGAAGTTCATGAGTTTGTAGACGAATCACTTCCTGCACCATCAATTGCGGCCACGACTCACTCTGATGCTGTACTCGCAGCCATCCAATTGAGCCATACTTTCTAATTTAATTCATAAAACTGATAGGTTGCTCAATGAATATAGACTCTGATGCATCGGAGTCTTTTTTTTGTTTATAAATAATGGTCTAATTGCGCCTCATTCCTAATTCCTCGTTTGGTATCAACATGGATCCAGTTATTCGCCGAGCAAAAGAAATTGACCTCTTTCGCTTAAACTCAATGATGTATCAGCTACACGATGAACATCATCAGCAATGCCCTGAACTATTTAAAACCGCGTCTGAAATAGAAGAAGAGAAAAGCATCTCTCGGTATTTAGATGATCCTGAATGCATGGTTTATGTTGCTGAAAAAGACGATGATATTGTGGGCTTTGTCACTGGGCATTTTTGTGAGTTAGTCTCTACAGTAAGTAAACCAGTAATGATGGCGACTATCGATGAGCTGTATGTTGAAAAAGCATGCCGTAGAGATAAAATAGCGGATAAATTGATGACGCGTATTGAACAAGAATTACGAGATTATGGCGTAAAAGAAATTTTTGTTGAAGTATGGGGATTTAACCAATCAGCATTGGACTTTTATTATCAGCAAGGCTTAAAAGAGCATATCCATTATTTACGTAAACCTTTAGTCGATAACGAGTAATAGAGACAATGATAAAAATAGTATTCCGATACATCATATTACTTTGTGTATTGTTTTCTACGCATATTTTTGCAGCAGAAGGCATGGAACCTAAAGGGGCTGTGTGTGTTATTGATGATGGACATCGAGTTGTATTAATTAAAGAGTTGATCACTGGTAAATACTCATTACCAGGGGGCTTGATAGATGAGGGAGAGACGCCTCAACAAGCCGCTGAAAGAGAAGCGTGGGAAGAAGCGGGATTAATCGTTACGGCAAAAGACTTATTGTACAAAGACGACAACGCTTTTTTTTACCGTTGTAAAAGTGAATCGGATATTGTTGTTTTTGATTTAGAAACATCAAACGGTTTCTATCGCGTTCCTGCGTGGTTTGCTCCTCATTATGGCATTGAAACGGATGCGGTGTATTTAACTGAACCTTATAAACTAGGGAGTGAGTATTATCGGTATCCATATCAGCTTGAGTTATTACAACAGTGGATTATTAAACCTAAAACCAGTTATAACAAGGTTGCATGGGTTAAGAACCTCGTAGAACAAGCCCCTGAAATTCATCAAACAGAGTTGTCGATTCTCTCTTCTTTAAGAAGCTCGATTGATGGACTTCCGAATGTCGTAAATGTCAGTATAAAGCTGATATTTACGGTCATTAATGAAACCGGGCAAGAAGCTTTCTTTTATTTTTTATTTATTTTTGCATTGGTTTATTTTGATCGACGGACGGCATTAGCACTATTGTTTGGTATTGTGATTACCATTGTATTTGCTGGTATTGCTAAACAAGGATTAGGGTTACCACGCCCGTTTGTGTATATCCCACAGTTACAGTTGACGCCAGCGTATGGTTTTGGGATGCCAAGCATGAATGCCATGCTATCGGTTGTGATGTATGGCATTTTCTATTTGGCATTGAAACGAGAAAATTTGTCATCGAAAGTAGTTAAAACGTGGGGAATAGTCTTTATTTGTTTTGTTTTAGCTCAAGCAACGGCACGAGTCTGGCTTGGTGTTCATTTTATTACTGATGCTATTGTGGGTATTGCGCTTGGTGCAATGGTGGTAGTGCACTTTAGCTTAATGGAAAAAAGGCACGGGAACTTAATTTATAACGTGATTAGCTCTGTGTATTTTTGGTTGATCATGAGTGTGCTTATCAGTGGGATTGCTTTTGTTATGCTTTACATGAACTACCTTTATATGGCGGCGGTTTGTTGGGGAGTAACTTTAGCTATTTCGTTATCGGATTACCAAAAAATAACGACAGTAAGAAATCGATTAATTGTACTGATTAGCTTAATCATGGCGGTTGTTGCTGCAAGGTGGATGACTGAACATTTACTCAATGCAGTAGAGCGAAGCAGCGAAAGTGTATTAATAATTAAAGCAAGTGCGAACTTTACACTTATTTTCTTACTTATTATGGCTGTAACGTATTTGCCTAAATGGTTAAATAAAATTAAGTAACAGACACTTACTCCTCTATTTTTCTATAAATAGGGGAGTAGCGTATTAATAATGGTTAGTGATTATCTAGCCATTCAAGAGCTTCATTTTGTACTTGAATACGTACCTTTTTATTCAATTTCTTAGCTGAAAAGTCGCGATATTTATCAGCTTCTGGGTAGCCTTTTGACGCCGCTAAATTAAACCAGAAATAGGCTTTCTCCATATCTTGGTTTACATCTTCACCTTGATAATACAAGAACCCGAGATTACGCATTGACGTTGGGTTACCAAGTTCTGCTGCTCTAATATAGAGTAATTCAGCTTGATGTGTATTTTGAACTAATCCCTTACCTTTTAAATACAAATCAGCAAGATTGTTCATTGCATTCGGGTAGTCTTGCTCAATCGCTTTGTTATACCACTCAACAGCAAGATCGTATTGCCCTGAATCTTCATACATTTTACCAAGATTATAATAGGCCGTTGTGCTGTCATTTACGGCAGCCTTCATGAAAAACTGAATCGCTAGCGTTGAGTTAATATCAGTACCAATACCTTTCGCATAAATAGTACCTATTTTATTTTGTGCTTCAACTGAACCATTATTCGCAGCACTTGTTAGCCAAGTAATTGCGTCTTTGTAATTATCTTGGTTGAAATAAGCCGTCCCTTTTAAGTAATCATTATGTGCATCGGCATTCGCGAATGCCATTGGGGATAAAAGAGATGCAGATAACAATAGCGTTCTTAACGTTAATTTCATTATATAACCAATAAGTTAGTCAAAGAATAGAACGTTATTTTATCAATAAATGTACAGTACAGCGAGTGTTATATTGGAAGAGTTCGGTAGGATGAATCGTATTTCTATTGGTAGATTACAGAGAAACTACCAATAGAAAGTGACCACGATTATTTGTTTTGGATAGATATTGTTGGCGGGTAGATATCTGTTTTTCTAAATTCTTGCATTACGCGTAATGTAATATCGGTTTCAAATAATTTCTCAAACTTAATATCAACCACATAAGCCTTACAAGTTAGTTGAATGCCTAAATAATTTTCAGTAATGGTCTGTTTTACTAGCACAACAACAGGCTTTGGTAAGTGGATATAACGACTTGATGAAGCTGCTTCTTGAATAATATCGCGGGCCGCATTAATGTCTTGATCCATTCCGATATAGAAAGGGATGACGACTTGCATATCCAAAGCACCATAATTACCACTAATAGCGACTTCATTTAAGAATTTATTGTTTGGGATGGTGATGATGTCATCATTAAGTGTTTGCATGCGTACGGAGCGTAATCCGATAGCAATAATATCACCATAGTGTCCTTCGAACGTGACACGGTCGCCCACTTGAAAAGGTCGATCAATCATAATGGTTAAGCCTGCAATAAAAGAGGCCGTGAGATCTTTTAATGCGAAACCAACAGAAACGGCGAGAGTACCACCGATTAAAGCTAAAACCCTTTCATCAACACGGAAACTGAGCATGAACACTGTCATACCTGTCGACATATAGATAAAAAATTGGAAGAAGGATTGCAGCTTTTGCATCAACATACGTCGTTGGGCAAACTGGTTACTTATCCCATCCACAATCGATTGGATAAAACGAAGAAATAACCAAGCGGCGATAACAATAAGGAATGAGAAAGCAACACCACTCCAACGAATAAGGCTCGCGAATTGATGCAGGTTGCCGATAGATTGAGGATCTTCAGCAAAAGCACTCGATCCAAAGCTTAATGTAAGTACGAGAATAAATAAACGAAGCATATTATTTCACCAATAAATGTTGACGATGAAGTACGTTAGTAATGTGTCGGAACCAATGATCTGAAATTCGAGCTTTATCATCACTCCATTCAATGTACCCACGACTTTGGAAGTAGCGGAGTGTACTGATCACTTCAGCCATACTTAACCGACTGCATTCA
>NZ_CAWPRC010000002.1:0-4301 GCF_963890165.1 Aliivibrio sp. SR45-2
AGTAAAGAGTTGTACTATTGGTGGAAAGGCATATTACCAAAACAAGAAACAGATTATGAATCACAAGGCATTCATAATCTCATTTCAAAAACGACGTTAAACAGTACCTTAGAAAGCCGATTCAACCTCAGTTGCGTTAGTAATCATATAATCCACCCACTAGAATCGAATTCTCGTCAATGTGAATTATTAAAATACTTATTATGTACCGCGGTGTTTCAATTAAACCAAGATTAAGTACAGCCCTAGCCTAACGGATCTTCGCTGCTTTTTACATGTTCAAGATGAATCACACCTTTACAGCCAAGGTTTTCAAGCTGAGTCTTGCTAAGTTGAGTGCTTAAATAAAAGCCATAATGATAAATGCTGTCGCCTTTATTATTAGCAACCACTTTTCTATATACAATATCACCGACTAAATTCGGAAAAGAACGAATCCTCAGTTCACAACTGCCTTCTTGTAATTTTCTCTCACTTGTAAAGCCAAATCCTTTTTTAGATACATCCATTAACTTTACAGTAACAAAAGGCATTAATTTATGCGCCCAGAACACTTTAGCATTCACAGATTTCGGACATTCGAATCTAGGCCATCGGCGTTTAAGTAAAAATTCCACGTTTCACCTTACAGAAATTACGATCGGCCTATTCTCAACAAAAAAGCGAGACAATACAATAAAATTATCCACTTTTACATGTCCGTACGCCATAATATATCTTGGGTTATCTTTGTTTTACCACAAGGCATATACACGATAACTGTTACGCTTCAAAAACATACGATCCCATTATAAAACCTAACTTCTTTCATATTTATACAGATTAGGCTATAAGATGATAAAATGGCTTTAATGCAATGAGGTTCAACAACAGATTTAATTGATAAACCAATTAATACACTTCGGCTAATTCAATCGGATAATGACGTTCAAAAGCTAAAGAACGAGCTAATATTATCACCTCATCTTCATTTAATACCTTAAGAGAAGACGTCTTAGTGGTAAAGTTAAGCACCCTAGCAATCTCTTTTGCACATTCGATCCCTGAAGACGCTTTAACAATCTCAGCTCTGAAGTAACCATCTGCGGTATAAGAAATATTTGCTGCTCGTAACGTCACATCAGTACCAGGAATTTGTTGAGCTCCATATAACGGTTTTCCAGCTGATGTCGCGGTTTTAAATGAAGGGATAAATTGAGCAATATGCTTTATCGCTTTATCCGTTCGTTGCTGCTGAATCGAGAGATCCCAACCTTTTACAATTTTTTTAATTAATGCTTCTGATAATTTAGGCTGTGCGGACTCATTGCTTGATTGTGACAAACCATTTTTAAAAAGCGTAATATCTTCCGTCATACCATGCAATTGAATATATCCATTTGGATATGGCGTGAATTGAGCCATTCCCTGAGGTGTCCCTCTCTCACCATGAAATATAACTTCCGGCCACTTCCCGTAGTCTGATTGATTCCATTGAGTAACATAAGCGGCTTTAAACTCAACTAATCGATGAGTATGCTTTTGTACTAAATCATCAATAATCCCAGTTCTAAATCCAGCACTATTAATGACACAATCAAAACACTTACTTTTTTCTTTCCCAGATTCAGCGTAGTTAATCACCCATTGCTGGGCGTTTTTTTGAATATTATGAACATGTGAATTAAAATTAAGTACTGTATTTGACTTATTATTTAACGTGATCTCAGCGGTTGCTGCCATACGAAAAACACTAAGGCCATATTCTTGAACTAATACCACGGGATACTTTAGTTGATCTAAATCGACACTTTTTACGAAAGGAATTAACCAATCATCTAAACACGTAGGCGCTTCAGTTGGAGTCAACTGGGATATTAGCGTTAGCTGTTCACGGCTATAGATTTTGAAGTAATCAGAAGAAGGACCAAAGAATTCATTTTTAGGGTTGTCATCAATGAGTGTTTGATAAGCATTTTTTAACAGGATTAAACGCGGTAATAAATCAGAGGGTTCACCGCTGTCGGTTTTAGGCACTGCAATAATGGTTGGCCGTTTATTCATTGTATGAGGAAAATAGCGAACAGTATCGATAGATTCTTTTAATAACGTTAAACACTGTTCATCAGATATCTCACGATATAAGTTGCCTCCAGCATGCAAATGACAGATAGGAGGTCCGTTCACTAAACTAACGCCCTGTTCAAAGAGTTCAATATCAACATCGAACTGAGATAAGTACATCGCAATACTCGATCCGGCTATCCCACCACCAATAATGGCAATCTTCTTTTTAGAGTGTTTTTGTTCCATCTTTTTTATTAATCCAAGCCTAAATATGATTGACTTAGCTATTTTACTTCGCAGTACAAAAAAATAATAGTTTATCTAAAGAAAAAGCTTGATCAGGTGTTAATTTCTTTAATAATCATTAAGATAACTGGTTATACCTATAGTTACCCACAGAAATTGTGGATAAGTGTGGGTAATTTCATCCCCATAAGGTTAAATTGATAATACGCACAGTAACTCCAAGGATAAAAGTACTAATACCAAGTCGGTACCATTTATACTCTTGGGCGCTCATTTCTATACGTTTAACAAATAATGCACACGCACCACGCCAATCTGACGTTCGTTTTCCATATTGTGTGATCGATAAACATAAAAAGATGATCCCAGTGCCAATCAATAACAGTTCAATACTATTTAAAACCAATTCCATATTTACACTCCTTTGTTAATAGTAAGTATTTTATTGTTAGTAACTCAGGGATGTAAATTAGCCAAAGGTCTTAACTTGCTTCTTTGTTAATCATTACTCAACTTAAACAAATAAGTTTACTTAAAGAAGTACGTCTTCTTCACGGTATTTTGTTATACTGCTCACAACTTTATTTTATGATGTGAATGTAATGGAACAACTTGAAGCCAAGCTAAAAAAATTAGAAAAAAGAAATTACCGTAGTTACACTGCTATAAAGGGTAAATACGATTTTACAGACTTCACTTTGTACATCGATAATGTTCAATCTGACCCATACGCGCCGCCTTCTCGCCTTCGTGCAAAGCGTGCTTGGTCATTAACACACCTACAATGGTTACAAGAAACCTCTTTAGATTATCAACGTGCTGCAAGAGACTTCCTTGCTCGTCACTTTAGCCAGCTTCTTGAAAAAGACGCAACTCTATCTATTGCGCTATCAGGTCAAACGGTTTTAGATCATACATCGGTTGTTTTTGATGATGAAGGCATTGAACTTCGTTATAACATGAACTTGCCTGCTGATGGCCGTGAAATTTTAGCAAAGAGAGCCATTAACATTCTGACTTTCCACATGCCAAAATACGTTCGTAGAACACTTCTGGCTCGTGAACTTCCGATTGAAGAATTAAAAGAACATTGTAAAGTTATTGTCGATCAAGTTGCCCTTCGTCGTCAGCTTGCTGAACATAATCTAGTCGCGTTTGTTGCTAATGGCAGTATTTTACCTCGTATTGCGGGTAACAATGATCGCCCAATGAAAGAAGCCATTGCTTTTCAAAGCCCTGCATCTTTAGAAATTGAGTTATCTACACCAAACAAAGGCCTAATTAAAGGCATGGGGATCCCAAAAGGGATCACGCTTATTGTTGGTGGTGGTTTCCACGGTAAATCAACGTTACTTAATGCACTAGAGCGCTCTATTTATGATCACATCCCAGGAGATGGTCGTGAATATATCGTTACAGAAGAATCGACAACAAAAATTCAAGCAGAAGATGGACGCTGTGTTCATAGTTTGAACCTGTCTAACTACATTAACCATTTACCGATGGGTAAAGACACGACTTGTTTCTCAACTCAAGATGCATCAGGCTCAACATCTCAAGCCGCTTGGTTACAAGAGTCTCTAGAAGCTCAAGCTAAAACATTACTTATTGATGAAGATACGTCAGCAACTAACTTCATGATTCGTGATGAACGTATGCAAGCACTTGTAAGCAATGGTGCAGAACCTATTACGCCGTTAGTTGATCGCATAGGTCAACTTCGTGATGAATTAGGCGTTTCTACGATTTTGGTTATGGGCGGTTCTGGTGATTACCTTGATGTTGCCGATACTGTAATCCAAATGCATGATTACCAAGCCGTTGACGTAACAAAACAAGCGAAAGATGTTGTTTTAAGTCACCCGACAACAAGAAAGAAAGAAGGCTCTGAACATTTACTTCCTACGATGACACGCCAACTTAATCGTTCATCATTGCAGGCAATTCTACAAGAAGGTAAATTCAGAATTCAAACCAAAAACAAAAACTCTTTACGTTTTGGTCGTGAA
>NZ_CAWPRC010000003.1:0-4273 GCF_963890165.1 Aliivibrio sp. SR45-2
TAAATATTATATTATGAATTTATATATAACTTTATTAACAGCCGTTTAAAATTAGGTCAATATAGTTATTGACCTAATCGCAAATCAGGAATATAAGAATATAAAAATTACAGCCTATTTTAGCTGTAATAGTCTATTTATTAGTTAGAGGTTTACATTGGATATTGCCATTTTACTTTTTTTAATTGTGATTAATGGTGTGTTTGCTATGTCAGAAATTGCATTGATGACAGCAAAAAAGAGTCGATTACAAAAATTAGCGGCAGAAGGAAGTAAGTCTGCGGCAAGAGCGATAAAACTGGGTGAAGACCCAACACAATTTTTATCTACCGTACAAATAGGCATTACCGTTATCGGTATCCTTAACGGTATTTTGGGCGAAGCCGCCCTTGCGGGTCCATTGTCTGAGTTGATTATATCCTTAGGCGTTCCTGCAACCCTTGCACCGACGATTTCAACAATCTCAACGGTAGTTATTATTACGTACGTTTCTATTGTTGTGGGTGAGCTTGTACCAAAGCGTATCGCTCTGTTCCACGCAGAGCGTATCTCGACGTTAATTGCAGGCCCTATTGGGTTGCTTGCATTAATCTCTAGACCGTTTGTCTTCCTATTGTCTATTTCTACCAATGGGATATTGCGTTTGTTTGGCCGTTCTAACACGGATGAAGCGTCGATTACTGAAGACGATATTCATGCACTATTGCATGAAGGATCAGAGCAAGGCGTGATAGAAAAACAAGAACATACAATGATGCGCAATATCTTCCATTTAGACGATAGAAAAGTCGCTTCATTAATGACACCAAGAAGTGAATTAGTCTATTTTGATACAGAACAATCGTGGGATGAAAACCTACCTAAATTGTTGCGTTCAGACTATTCAATCTATCCCGTAACGCGCGGTGGCATGGATCACGTTCTGGGTTTCACAACGTCTCGATTCTTATTAAAAGCGTCTCATCAAGAACATCGTACAAAATGGTTGATGCGTAACTTGTTGCCATGTTTAACGATTCTAGAGAACAAATTCGGCAGCCAATTGCTTGAGTTATTAAGAACCACAGGCGAAGAAATTGCGCTTGTTGTGGATGAATACGGTGATGCTCAAGGTATTGTAACTCAAAAAGATTTATTAGAAGCGCTTGCAGGTGAGTTTAAGTCAGAAAACCCAAATGATTCATGGGCTGATAAAGTATCAGATGAAGAATGGGTACTCGATGGTTCCATCCCAATCACGGTATTAAAAGACACATTAAATCTAAAAACATTACCTGAAGAGAAAGAGGCCGACTATCAAACCTTAACCGGTATGTTTATGTGGTTGACGAGCAATGTTCCAACTATTGGTGATTCAGTTCAATACCAAGAATGGAATTTTGAAGTACTCTCGGTTGATAATAACAGAGCAAGCAAAGTACGAGTGACTCGTATTTAAAAAATAAAGGATATGTTGAAAGCGATGATGGATCGTATGAGTGCTTTCATTTGTAGTGCATCATGCTATCTAATTTATGCTGCATTTAATTATAAATGATTAGTGATAAATAATAAAATCTATGAATAATATAAAGAAAATGTTTTTTTTAAAACTTTGCTTATTTTTCGTTTTGTTTTTTGGGGTTTTCTCATCTTTGTTCTATTACAATGCATTATCGATTGGAATTTTAGAAAAGAAAATTAATATTAAATATCAAGAGCTAGTGGATATAACTAAGCGAACTCATGGCTATTATATTAATGCAAATGAAACAATAAGGAATTCTGGTATTTATAAAGAAGACAATAACGTAGGTGTTATTGTAAATAAAACCGGAAAGGTGAAGGTATTATCACCAGCAATAAGTTTATTGTATCAAAGTTTATCTGAAGTTATGAATGAAAAATATATATGGACGGTTGCTATTTTTGAAAAAATTCATGATGTAGATGATGAATATACGGGGAATGCCTACTATAAACCGTTAAGAGATAATTATATTAAAATTAATTATGAATCAAAAAATGATACATTAATGTTAGATCGTATAGTAGAACTAGAAGGTTTAAATGAAACTTATAAAGGGTTTCATAATGATGATATAAGAATAACAGATGTTTATAAAGAAAACTTATCAAATGAAAAAATATATTCTGTTATATATCCGATCTATTTAAATTCAAACTTGGTGTCTGTAATTATTGTTGATATTAAAGACGGGTGGAACGATTCATTAGTTAATGACTTTAGTAATAAAAAATGGAGGTATATTACTGAAGCTAAAGGATTTGATTGGGCTACATTTAATATAAATATACCGTACACATTAAATAATGCATCATTAACTGTGAGTATAGATATATTCAAACTGTTAGCCATTAGTTTTTATATTACTTCTGTTATTTATGTATTTGCGACATTTTTATATCGTTTTTATCTAAAAATTCACAGTGTTCAATGTAATGATCGGATGACCGGTTTTTTGCGTCGAGATTTTATTGAGAATAAATTGAAACGAGTAGAGAAAGCTTTTTTCCTAATTATAGATATAGACTACTTTAAATTAGTTAATGATAACTATGGACATGATGTTGGTGATCAAGTCATCAAAGTCGTAACCCAACGTATAAAAGAGAGCATTAGAGATCATGATATTGCGATTCGGTGGGGTGGTGAGGAGTTTGTTATTATTTTCTATCAAATGGATTTTAATTCTTTTAAAAATAAAGCTGAAATGATTAGAGCAAGAATAGAAAATGAACGAATAGAAGATATGGATATTACAATTTCTATTGGAGGCTCTGAACAGCAAGAATCTGAATTGGCTTTGGAAGCGATAAAAAGAGCAGATAGGGCTCTTTATCAATCAAAAAAAATGGGGCGTAATCGTGTGACTTTAGATAGGAATAAATATAATGCGTAAGATAATGGATAGTACTTATTTGAAGGTATTCTTATTCTTGTTTCTATTGTCTTTTTGTATATTATATCAATATAACAAATTAGAAGCTAATTCATTTAGAATGGAGTTTCATGAAAAAATCACAAAGCTGTATGATACAGTTAGAAAGATTACGCCTTTCTATTTAAATACAACGATGATAGATCTTAATAAAGGAACTTATGTACGTGATAATGTTTCTATTATGGTTGATGAAGACAGTAAGGTTAAAAAATTATCTAGTGGTATTAATTTATTAGAGGCAGAGTTGAGAAACTATATTGGTGATGATTATTGGAGTATAGCGATCCTAGAAAAACTTGAATCTAATATTAACATCGCTCATTTTAAGCCATTGCATGAAGTTCATGTTAGATTGAACTCTAAAGAAGTATCAGATTTAAGTTGGATTGATAGGATTCTAGATAACGAAAATATGTCAAAAAGTTATCAAGCTTTTGCTCAATGTGATCTTAAATTAACAGAACCTTATATAGAGCAATTTACAGATGAAAATGTTAGAAGTATATTTTATCCAATTTATGAAAATAAAAAATTAAGAGCCATATTTCTTTTGGACATGAAAGTCGGTGTTTTCTCAAATTGGTTAAATAATTTTAATAAAAAAAGATATAGTTTTTTGAACTATGGCAGTGATCATGTCTTCTCCTTATCCAGTGATTTGATTGATATACCTTGTACTCCGGTAAGTAACAAAATAATTCTATCTATAAACATGGTGAATTTATTGATGTTAAGTTTAGGTGTTTCCTTGGTTGTAACATGTGTGCTATTTTTAATTAAGAGTTCTCTATATCGATTTCTATATTATTATCGGTTAGATAATATGACAGGGTTATATCTACGTGATTTTCAGGAAGAAAAACTGAATCGAACGTCAGGAAAATCGATTATCATTATCGATATTGATAATTTTAAAGCAATTAATGATCAATATGGTCACTTTCACGGTGATCTAGTAATTAAAGAAGTTTGTCATCGAATTAAAAAATACGTGAGAAGAGGTGACATGGCGATTCGATGGGGTGGTGAAGAGTTTGTTATTGTATTAAATGACATCTCATACACAGGTCTACTAAATCGAACAGAAGCCATTCGATATTCTATAGCGATAGAGTCGATTGCAGGAATCAGTGTCTCAGTGTCTATTGGAGCGACTACAGGTAAAACGCTCTCTTTTAAAAAGGCATTTAAGCTGGCAGATACAGCCTTGTATCAATCAAAGCATTCTGGAAGAAACAGAGTGACGGTATTGGAAGCGTAAACTAAATGAAATTTATTTGTAATAGGTACATCGTTTGTATTTTTATTATTTTCATAGTTTCTAAATA
>NZ_CAWPRC010000004.1:0-4184 GCF_963890165.1 Aliivibrio sp. SR45-2
CATTGGGAATTCAGGTACATCGTCATGGTCGTCATTTACTTTTGCTTCAATGAGTAATCCCATCAATAAAATATTGTGTTTATATTCATCAATATGAGCAGCCATTAAGTCAAATTCTCTGATTTCATTTTTAACCAAACTGTCAGCAAAAAGGAGGACAAAAGAGAAAAAGAGGATGAAAGAAAGCAAAGCCGAACGAACAACTAATTGATGCGTTTTAGCAACAAACAGATTCATAGTTTGCCTTCACTGATCCTAAGTAAATCAACAATGTTGTTTATATTATACTTATCAAAAATTCGTCTTTTATACGTACTTATCGTCTTTGTGCTAAGCGATAATATGTCCGCAATTTCACTGTTCGTTTTTCCTTGAATTAAATAATTAAACACCACTGTTTCTCTGTTTGACAGAGATACATCAAATTTTGATTTTTCATCATTATGTCTGAATTTAAAGAAAGTATAGCCATTCATTATTCCTTCTAATGACTCTTTTATTAAATTCATGTTTTCTGACTTACAAATATACCCATCGGCCCCCAATTTAAACGCCGCATCAGAATACAACTGGCTATCATTTGCAGAAATAAATAATGTTTTGCCCTTATAACCATGCGCGGTAATCCGACGATAAAAATCAAAACCGTCACTGTTTCCTAAATTCACATCCAAGATCAACACATTAATTGATGCCGTTTGAAGTATCTCAAATGCTTTTTTTGTATTAAAACACGTTAATACATTCCCTACGTAGCTGACAGGTTTTATTAAGTTTTCTATCGCAGCACACACCAAGGGATGATCATCTAAAATTAAAATGTTGATGTTATTTTTTATCATTATTTACTTCTCTCAAGTTCAGATATTATTTTTAATACTTCAATTGGCATCGGCTTTCCTGTGTAATATCCTTGGCAAAGATCAAAACCAACGTCTTTCAAATATAGCCACGTTGCTTCATCTTCCACGCCTTCAGCCACAATTATCATGTTCATTTTTTTTACTAACGCACAAGAAAAATCAACAATGATTTTATTTGCATGATCCGTTAAACAGGTCGAAACAAAACTTCGATCAACCTTAACTTCAGAAAAAGGCAATTGAGATAACTTCATTAATGATGAATACCCAGTTCCAAAATCATCAATAGAAACGCCAACCTGATTGATTCTTAGCCTTGTTAAGTTCTCTAAAAGAGTGATTGAATTACTAAATGCTTCTCTTTCTGTTAGTTCCACAGTAAATAAAGCCGGCTTTACTTTGTGGTTATGGCACATAGTTAAAAATCGCTTCGAGAAATCGGCTTTTTCAAGTGATTCTTGAGTGACATTTATTGATGATGGGTATGGCAGTAGCCCTTGAGAATAATCAGAGAGCGCATTGGTCATCACCACGTCAAACAATTCATCGGTGAGATTGTTTTTTTCAATGATAGGTAAAAACTCAGCGGGGCTCATTAATCCATATATTGGATGCATCCAACGCGCTAAAATCTCAACAGAAACAATATTCCCCGATGTAAAATCAACTTGAGGCTGATAATAATTTTTGATTTCGCCACAACTCAAAGCTTGTAATACATCGTATATGGATATATCAATATGATATTGAAAGCTATTACTAATATGCTTGAATTCTTGTTTATTTATTTGGGCATCAATGCCTTTTATTATGGGTAATAAATCATTTACCGTTGCTGGTTTTGTCATGATCTCTGTAAATGAAAAATCTAATTTTTTACAAATAGACCCAACGGTTGATAATACAACCAAATCTAACGCACTCAAGATCACGATCCCACCACCGTATTCATGTTCTTTAAGTGCAGTTAATAATTGAATCCCATCCATTTCTGGCATATCTAAATCACAGAAAACCACATCAAATTGGTGTTCTTTTATCGCTTCCAATGCTTGAAAACCAGAGTAGACAGAGCTCACATGCTCAACCCCGATGCTCTTTAAGTTATTTTCGAGTACAAGCGCTTGTAACGGATGATCATCCACAATGAGGATGCTTAATTTAATCATTTTTTTCTTTATACCACGTTGATGCGTCTTCTATGATTGTCTTCATCTCAAGCATTAATTTCTCTAATCCTTTTTCATATTTGTTTGAATAAAAAGCGTCACTTGATATCTCATCAATCAATAATGTTAATGACTCTAACCCGATACTTCCTGCTCCGCCTTTTATGCGATGCAGCATTTCTTGAATTTCTATTTGCGATGACATTTCAGCCAAAGACGTCATGTCTTCTTTCATCGTTTTGATAAAAATGGTCATTAACCCCCTATCATCTAGCTCAATAAACTTATTCAATAACGAAGGAGGCGGCATTAATACTCGGGTCTTTGAGTCTTGTCTTCCACGACTCAAGTACTGACTTAATAATGAATGGAGATCGCTGAGCCCATAAGGTTTAAATAACATGTGATCAAACCCTGATGTCTTGCCGTTTAAGCGTGAGGTACGTAAATCTTCTGCCGTACAACCGATAATGACTTTGTTATCAAACTCAACGATTTCTTGTCTGACTTTTCTTGCCAGAGTAAACCCATCCAAAATAGGCATATGACAATCGGTGATCAACAAATCGTACTTTTCTGGATTTTCTCTCAGTTTATCTAAAGCTTCTTTGCCATTATTTGTCACAACAGGTACAACGCCCAATTCCTCTAACTGTTTCATTAACAGAACTCGATTAATTTGGTTATCTTCTGCGATTAAGACTGTGCCACATAACGGCATTAACGCTTGATGCTCACACCGTAAAGGCTCTGTCATAATGCTGACCAGTCCCGAATACAGTTCATCAATAAATAAGGGATCGTTGCTAATAGAGCATGTGTCACTATCACACATTTTTTTCTCTTTATTATTGCCATTAAGGCAAATCACAGCAACGTCATTGTTCTCGGTATCGACTTGGCAAGTATCGATGATCTTAACTCGCTTTTTATCAATGCAAGGTAACTTATCCTCCGATTCCGTCCATACACTTATCCATTGATGTAATGCACTGTCGTCAACTTCACACTCAATATGCAATCGCTTAAATGGGTCGTCATAATAAGAAATGACTTCAATAGGAATTGAAAATTCAATCACCGTACCAACCTCTTCGGCACTCTTAATTGAAAACGTCCCTTTCATCAAATAAATCAATTCATTCACGATATTTAGCCCAAGGCCTGTCCCCCCATATTTACGAGCGATGCTGTTATCTGCTTGAGTAAATGGCTTAAATACCGTTTCGAGTTGAGCATCATTCATCCCTAAACCCGTATCGCAAATACGTACCTTCATAACCTCGTTATTTAATGACACCCTCGCCTCTACATGCCCTTTTTCCGTAAACTTAACGGCATTAGAGAGTAAGTTATTAACGATTTGACTTAATCGTAATGAATCCACTTTAATCACATTGATCGGATTAGGTTCTATATCAACACAAAAGCGAATTCCCTTTTCAAACGCGGCCGCATTATGCAATCGAAATACATCACCAAGCTCGCGTAAATAATGACAATCTCTTAACTCTAAACTTAATTGCTGAGCCTCTAATTTTGAAAAATCGAGAATATCATTAACCAATAAATGCAAATGACGCATTGAAGAAGAGATGTTGACAACGATCCCTTTTTTTTCAGAGCCTTTTACTCGCTTTGCTAACAACTCAAGTAGACCAGTAATTCCTGCGATTGGAGTTCTTAATTCATGACTCATGCTTGCTAGAAAAAGCTCACGAGAAATAATGGCTTCTTGAGCCACATCGTTCGCGGTAATTAAAGCGGATTCTTGTTTTTTCTGTTCTGTAATGTCGTGGATCACAGTTAACATCGATACTCGTTGTGTGTTTGGATCGGTAATCCTTTTTCTTACTCGATCAACTTGTTCAAACCTTAAATTACAGCCATCGATTAACAACGTATCGCGAATAATAATGTCTTCTGTAATAATCTTTTGATTGTCTTTGAGGGAAGTGATTTCATCTTGACCTTTAGAAAACACACAAGCACTGCATCTATCACTTTGGAATAAAGGACAGTTACTAAGTAACACTCTATTTTTATCATCATGAATAAAAATAATACTTGGCAGCTCATTAATAATACTTTGTAGCCATTCTTTATCAGACTCAGATTGTTTTGCGTCTTTTTCTTTTAACTTCACTTGCAG
>NZ_CAWPRC010000005.1:0-4125 GCF_963890165.1 Aliivibrio sp. SR45-2
CAAATAATCAGTTATTTCTTTTTCAAACTGAAATATGCTAATTGGATCTTCTCTTATCTCTTTAGGTAATTCATTTTCATCAAGCCTTACTCGTCCTAAGGTTCGAGTCAATTCCGCCATTTGAAGTTTATATTGTTTATCTTCATCTCCCATAATTGCCGCTTTCTCTGCCACTTCACTCGACAACTTCAAAAACAGATCCGTTATATCAGCCAACTGATCATCCAATGCGATATACAAAGCGCTGTTCTTTTCTAATAAATCACATTGATAATCGGTTTCTAATACGGTTTTCTTATGGGTAGCGAGATGAAACTCATCATCAGAGGGATCATCGTCTTTTAATGGGGAACATGTTATTCCAAACAAGGTATCAGAGGGTTTTGGTGTACCAATATCAGCAACAGCATGGACAAAATCACGCATGCCACCACCGTGTTCTATTTCTAATGTGTTTGAATAGGTTTTTAAGTCGACAGTTCGCATCCATTCGTTTCGGCACTGAGTATTTGAGCGCATGTGCTCACATAAGCGCCATGTCCAACGTTGGTGAGAAAATGAAATCATCAGCGTGTCATTCTTAGAGTAAGACAAGCAGCTTTTACTCTCTCCTGCTTGCCCCCTCTTTTCTGGTGCTTTATCGGCTTCATTTGAGCCCCAATCAATCTTAATGAATTGAGTGCCTTTGACCTGATATTCATGAAAAGTTTTGTCTTTATTGCTATAAACGTAAAGCCAACCGTCTCTTAATTGTCTTAATGTATATTTTGAATGAGCAACATCAAAAAAGCCGTGACCTTTATGGGTATCAAGTAATGGGTGTTTCTGCTCTTTTTCTTCATTATCCATATCATCAATCGCATAACGAACCGGAATGATATCAATAACGCCAAACTTTACAGGGCAGGCCCCAACTGGGTTCTTCGCATCTTTTTTACTGCCACACATGGCTGCATTGTTTGCTTCGCTCATTCTTGTAAATCCTTTTGCATAGAGTGACGATATTGATAGGCTAAATCCGCCGCTTGTTTGATTCTTTGTTCTGGGGTTTGCTGTGATGTTTGATAGATCAATTTGGTGATTTTTGGGTATTTATCGGTTGTGATCGCTTCTTTTCCTAAATATCCCATCACATTCATAAATAGACAGACTTCAGTCTCATTTTGAAAGCCTCTGCTATAAGCGGCATCGAACCAATACTGAATCCATTTTTGTTTATCTATCACGCCCTCTAAACAATGTGGGAAGAAATATTCCACATGATTAAGTACATAGGCATAGGCATTTTCAGTCGCTAACTCTCCTAACGCTTGCCATTGTTCGTCCGTTAAACGATAAGGTTTCTCGCTTTTCATCTCAGTGCAAGGCGATAAGTAATGGACCCATCCCTTTTTATATGGAAGCCAAACTTCATTAATGTGTTGCCAATACCAATCTGTTCCTGTTGAGAATAAAACATTGGCACAACCTGAATGCGCTAATTTCAATATGATGGATGAACCGTAAGGCGATTGAACCTTAATCAAACCTCTAAAATGTTCTGCAAGGCTTTCTAGATCTAACGCCGAACTGAATAAGAAACCGTCTAGCTGACCACGTTGGCTTTCAAACCACTGTGCAATATCCGGAGTTGCTTTGACTAAATAGGGAGAGACAGATATCAAATCATCCCAAGGGTCATACAAATACAGCGGTTCTTGCTCTACTACTGTATCTAATTGATATAATTCTTTTAATACGTCAACACTCTGACTTGTGTCTAGCATCAAATAAAAGGAGGTGAAGTCATCAATATTCAAAGTATCAAAGAACGTAGATTTCATCATTCTTGCCCCTGCTCTTGTTCGCACTCCTCACACACCGGATCCGATGTTTTAAATGCCTCTATCTGATGAGGCGTATCAATTTTACTTCTTGTATGTTCAGAGGTTGTTGCGGTTTCAGCCACACTGCCTGTCATTTCATTCTGCTTCATGACGGGTTGGGTTGCTGTAATACCCGCATATCCACTGCCGCTTCCTGCACTTCCTCCTGCGTTTAAATTAATAGCAGCCCCAAGTAAATGAACTCCGGCAGGATCTACTTTTAATGTACTTCCACCGGCAGAGATCGTGAACTCTGTCCCTGCCTCTAAAATGATTTTATTACCAACATCAATATGTAACTCGCTGCCTATGTCTATCAGCTTTTTTTCTCTCACTTTACCGTATTCAGATCCTAATATTTGCTGATGTGTGTCTTTTTTTATCGAGGTAAATTGGTCACCATTAACGGTACGATGGCTGTCTTTTTTGATTTCAACGAATTGATTTTGATGTATGACTTTATGATCATCCTTGAAGACTTCTGTGGTTTGATTATTTTTAATTTGAATATCTAGATCTTTTGCAGCGTGAATATAAATATGTTCGTTATCTTTTTTATCTTCAAAACGTAATTCATTAAAGTTATCGCCACCGATAGAACTCGATGTCTTAAACGTACTTCTTGTTTTATGCTCAGGTAATGCATACGGTGGCTTATTGTCTCCGTTATAAAGAGAGCCCGTAATTAATGGTTTGTCTGGATCTCCTTGTAAAAAAGTAACGAGCACTTCGTGCCCAACTCTAGGCAATACAAATTGGCCATACTGATTTCCAGCCCAACCTTGAGATGTCCTTACCCAGCAACTTGTGGGCTCATTCCTTTGTCCATTTCGATCCCAATGGAATTGCACTTTAACTCGACCAAATTCATCACAATAAATCTCTTCATTCTTTGGACCAGTAACAATAGCAGTATCAATGTTTTTAATGCGAGGCTTAGCTTGTGCAGTCAATTTAAAAGACGTCATCCAAGGAATACACGTAAATTCGGCCTTATAATTTGAGACCCCATCGGCCAATTCTTCTAATACCTGAGGTTGTTTACCCTCATGCTTTACTGTTATTAATAACCATGTGCTATTCCATGATTCATTCGTATAATATTGAATTGGCTGAAAATAACCGACACGTAATTGAGCGCTATCGCTGATACCTATTAACTCTAAAGACATCGATCTTTGTTGATCTAATTTTAGTTTTATTTGTTCTTTGATAGCATGCTTTCTATCATCGAGAGAAAAGGCATGAATTGGTTGGTAAGAGTACTGCTCTAATGGTGATTCACTCGTTTCGTCAGTTCCATTAATGTGGTCTACCGCTTCTGATAACGAGTACTTCGGTCTTTCAAATACATAATCACGTATTGAGACCTTACCAGTATTTACTTTCTGCTTTTTAACAAGAGACATAATCGTGTCTCTCTCTTTGGCCATACCACTTTCAGAAACCACACGTAATGGAGGAAGTTCTGTATAAACTTCAGAACCATCAGAAATAATAAGTGTTGAATTCACTTCCAAGTGTTCAAAAAATGAAACCAAGCCCTCTTCAGCCATAAGACGCTTAATAAAAGCATGATCTGTTTCACCATATTGCACACAGTATTCTCGGGATAAATGCGGACTAAAAAGCTCCATAGAAAAATGATTGTTTTGTATCCCTGCATCTTGATATACAGCGGTAATAATATCTGGGATAGTTTGTTTCTGGAAGATTCGAAAATGCGTTCTATAACTTAATAAGTTAAAAATGGGCGTTAATTTAAGTTTGTAGGTACTGTAACGAAACGAAGTGGCTAACTGCTCTATGAACTCAATGATGCCATGAACATACCTTGGGGTTTTATCATTATTATGATGCAACGAAAGTCGTGCTGGTAGTTGTAGCCATGCGGCAAGATCTACATCAGGATCTTCACAAATAAAGGTAATATCGAAATAATAATCCTCCCCTAGTTTTTCTTCTCCAGAGAATTCATAAACTTGCAGCGGTAAATCTATTGTTGCTATATCAAGTTCAAATTTTTCTTGGTTAGCATTTTGTTTCATGACTCTTAACCTTCACCCATAAATAACAAAATAATCAATAACTTATTGAATTTATGGCTAAATAATATCAGTAATACATAAGGTTTCTATTTTGGTTAAAGAATATGCGATCAGATCCAACCTCGCGCTTGAAAACGAATCAAACTAAAAAGTATGCCAATATTACTCATGCGAAAAGTATGTTTTATTTTCTAGAGTTACCTAACTTTTCT
>NZ_CAWPRC010000006.1:0-4082 GCF_963890165.1 Aliivibrio sp. SR45-2
TAAGTTCGAATGACGGTTGGATTGATCCTATTGAATATAGATATAAGGTGTATTTGATTTTTTTCTTTGTATTCGCATTATCTATAATAAGTTATATGCTTATTAATTTATTAGAACAAAAGAAAAAAATGTATCTACTTTCTTATATTGACCCTCTTACTGGTCTCTACAATAGACGAGCTTTTGATGAAAATGCAAATAACTTATTTAAAGACTCTATATTATATTTTTCTGATCTTAATGGATTTAAAAGCATCAATGATTCTTATGGGCATGAAGTCGGCGATCTTTTACTTGTTGAAGTATCCAAAAGAATGTCATTACTGATAAAGGACAAAGGATGTGCTTTTCGCTTAGGTGGTGATGAATTTGCCATATTTATAAAAAAAAAAGAAGTAGAGGATATTTCTTTTTTTAAAGATAAAATATTACGATCGATCTGTGAACCTATGATAATCAATGGGTTGAGTGTAATTATAGGTATTAGTATTGGTTATAGTATTTTTCCTTATGATGGCGAAAATAAGGATGAATTAATACGAATCGCCGACGAAAGAATGTATGAAATGAAATTTAAAGAAAAATAATAATTATCACATTGGTTAGGGTGTTAATGCTATGAGTATAGAAATTGAAAATATAGTTCCTGTTTATGTTATTGGTGACTCCAAATTGATATATGGAAGCGGTATTGATGTTATTCATATTGAAAATATAGAAGAATTGTTTGTTCACAAACCGGCTATTTGTGTTTTGTCATTACCAGTAGAAGAGCAAGACAAAGCGTTAGAATATTTACACTCGAAATTACTAATATGGAATTGGTATGTATACGTTTTAGATACCAGTTCATTAAGTGATTCTTTATCCGATGGTCTTTGGATACCGACAAATGTTATCGAGCAATGGAAATTACATCAAGCTAAGTTATCTCTTATAAAAGAAGAACCTATAGATAAATTATTAGCTTGGCTTTGGTTAGGTAATAATCGACGCCTAACGCCTTTTTGCGATAGTCGTAGACAAGAATTATATTATTATCCTTTAGTCAGTTGTTATGCGGGAGATGAGAATAATTCGAATAATTATCTTCAACTAGAGACGAAAAGAGGGTATTTAAATAAAGAATTAACGATCGATAGAATTCGATTATGTCCTACATGTCATAGTGGTCATCAAAATTATATTGAAACGTGCCCTTCATGCAAAAGCGTTGATATTGAAGAGGTCGTTTCATTACATTGTTTCACTTGTGGGCATGTAGGAAAACAAGATCAATTCACGCATCGTGGCAAATTAGAGTGTCCTACGTGCCTAACGCAATTACGCCATATTGGTGTCGACTATGACCGCCCACTAGAAAATTACAAATGCTTAGATTGTGACCACACATTCTCTGAATCTATCGCTAGAGTACGGTGTTTATCTTGTTCTGATAGTAATGAAATTGATGATCTGATAACTCGTCATATCAGTACATTTAAAGCGGGTGAACAAGTTAAAAATTTAATGATGTACGGTCATCACTCTCTTAACCAAGAGTTATCTCTGAATGGATTAATCGATGGCGATTCATTCCATAACTTATTAGTGTGGATAAATAAATTAGCGATTAGGCATAAACATACTCATATTTTATTAGGCATCAAATTATCTGGGATTGAGCTGTATTCAAATAAATTTGGTGAAATTAAGTTATTACAATTGATTAACCAAATATCTAATGACCTAAATGATATTTTACGAGATACGGATATTTGCTGCCAATATCGCTCAGACATGATTTTGTTATTGATGCCAATGACTCCTATTGATTCTTTATCTGTTTTACAGAAAAAAGTGGAGATGATTGCAAATAAAATAGAATCTGAATTAGTTATTCTAAATGTACATATCTGGCCTTTACCTGATATGTCATTGAATAATGAGGCTTCTTTATGGCTAATTGATAAACTCGGTGTCATTGAGTAATGAGTGAATTTGAATACGTTTTCCGTTCTATTTTTGGGATGCTTAGCCATAATTTGGAGTTGTTTTTTGTCTTTTTTCCAATGATGATCATGATTGAATTGCCGTTATTTATTTTGGTTGCTTCTGGTGTCTTTCGTTGGTCATGGAGTGCAGATAACAGTGAACCAACAGCCTTTCCCTCAATAAGTTTTATCATTACTTGTTATGGTGAAGGTGATGCGATTAGGCAAACGATTGATACGCTAGTTGAGCAAATATACCCCAACAATATTGAAATATTAGTTGTGGTTGATGGGGCAAAACAGAATCAAGACACTTACCAAGCCGCTTTAGAGGGAGAGCATAGACATCATTCTCATAAAATGAGGTTGGTAAGGGTTGTGCCAAAATGGCAAAGAGGCGGACGGGTTTCTACCTTAAATGCGGGTTTATCTGAAGCTAAAAACGAATTAGTTATTAACGTTGATGGCGATACTTCGTTTGATAATGATATGGCATGGAAAATGGCCAAGCAATTTTCAGATCCAAATGTACTCGCATCTGGTGGGGCACTCCGTGTACGCAACTGGGATGCTAATTTTTTGACTCGAATGCAATCTCTTGAATACATGATGTCAATGCAAACTGGAAAAACGGGAATGAGTAATTGGGGCGTATTAAATAACATCTCAGGTGCTTTTGGGGCATTTCGAATTAATGTAATTAAGCAAGTGGGAGGCTGGGATACTCACACCGCTGAAGATCTTGATTTGACCATGCGCTTAAAACAATACAAAGGGCGTCACCCAAACAGTCGATTAGCATTTACGCCTCATGCTGTTGGACATACCGATGCTCCTGATACATTGAAAATATTAATAATGCAGCGTTTGCGTTGGGATGGAGATCTACTTTTTTTATTTTTGAGAAAGCATAAACAAGGATTAAACCCAAGATTATTAGGTTGGGGTAATTTTATTTATACGTTAGTGTATGGGATATTACAAAATGTAGTATTACCGTTATTAATGATTATCTTTAGCCTATATATGGTGATCACTTATCCCATGAGCGTCGTATTATCAATGTTAATGTGTATATATCTGGTTTATATAACATTCATTTTTTTTACTTTTATGATTTATATTGGTTTAGTCTCAGAGCGAACTAAAGACGATATTAAGTTGGCTATTTGGTTACCAATATATCCGTTGTATGCATTATTTATGAGAATGATTACTGCATTTTCAATGATTAATGAGATAACGAGAAGAAGTCATGAAGAGTCAAGTATGGCCCCATGGTGGGTTCTTAAACGTGGAAAACGGTTTTAGACATTATGAAAGTTCAATTTCACTTAGAAAAAAATAAACAACCAACAACGGATAATGGGATGAAGGTATTATATGGTAATGCAAAAAGAAGTGGTTATCGTATACGTTGGTATGCCATTTTAGCATTGGTATTAAGTCCAATATTGGCGATGTTATATTACTTTTTTCAACAATATGTATTAACTATTGCACCTGGTATCATCACGACAGAACCTGTGATATTAACTGCATCTCAAGATGCAGTCGTTGAATCCATTAATATAAAAGAAGGTGATGAGGTTTCAAGTAATCAATTTTTAATGGAGTTAAAAGATTCTGCTTTAGATAATGACATCATTTTTTTAAGACATGAATTGAAAAAAATAAATGTTAATAACAAAATTAAAAAATATAACTTAACATCTTATACTCTAGCAATAGATAATGCTAAGTCTAGTTTTGTTAATATAAATAGAATAAAAATTAATTATGATAAATATATAAAAGAAGGAAAAGTATCTCAGGTTGATTACGCTGCTATTCTTGGGATGTATAGTAATGCTCAGAATTTAGTAACAAATGCTAATATAATGTATACGAAAGCTAAAATTGATGATAATCAAAGGGATATTGCAGGTGCCATCGCTGGAGTAATTCGAAATTTAAATAAAGAATTAGTGACTAAATTAAGTCAATATGATTCTCTTTTTATACGTTCACCTTACATTGGTAATATTGTTGAAATTAATGCAGTCATAGGGCAAAGAGTTAAAGAGGGGGATTATTTAGCAACAGTTTCATCAAAAGTCCCACCATTTG
>NZ_CAWPRC010000007.1:0-4068 GCF_963890165.1 Aliivibrio sp. SR45-2
ATTTTCTGTTTCTTTTGATGTGAGCCAAACTAAATCATAATATGAACATATATTTTTATGTTCATATGGAATAACCAAGTTATCAAAACATATTAATAACGTTGGTATATTATAGTCTTTTATTGATATCAATGTTTTTTTAAATAAACGAGACTCATTATGAGGCGTCATAAAAAGGTCAAAATCACCCGATTCTAGCTCATCGAGTAAAGCTTGATTAGCTAAACTGTAATCATCATAATCTAATGGATTAACAACTTTTACAGAGATCCCATAATTCATCAACTCATCAAATATATGAAAAGATTGCCAATTATCCATTAATGTATTTTTGCCTTCAAAATAATAAACTATCTTCACTGAATAACCTTATTAAATTATCAACGGTAATATTAAAATTGAGTTCATAACTCATTTTTATTTATTGATTCTTTCATCAACCTGTATATTTTATTTCCAACAACCGTTTTATCATAAGTATTAAAACAATGTAATTTAATATCTTTTGATGAATACGAACCATAATTTTCCTGTATAACCTTTAAGCTTTTGGATAACGCACTTTCGCATTCATATTTAAAAACTAATCCATTGTTTTCATTAACGATGTCATTCGGCCCATCAATATCTGGTACTATTATCGGCTTTCCTGCTGACAAAGCTTCAATAAATACAACACCAAATGTCTCAAACCTACTTGCGAGAACAAAAGCATGACAATCATTCATTTCTTTTGCCACTTGCTCTCGACTTAAAGCACCAAGGAAAGTAACTTGCTTTATGATGCCTAATTCTTTGGCCAGCTTCTTCAGCATATTACGCTCTATACCATCACCACCAATTCGTAACTCAACATCTAACACTCCCTTAAAGGCGAGAGAAAAAGCACGAAAAAGGATATCAAAGCCTTTCTTATGAGTTAGATACCCAAGTGAGAAGAATACAAATTTATTTTTAAATGGCAACGATGCTGTACGATTCTGAAACTTACTAAAATCAACTAGATTAGGAATAACCGTAATATTTTTATCTGTATAATGAGCAACATCATTTTTTAACCCTCTACTTACCGTCACTATAGAAGCCGCTTTATTCAATATGCGACGTAAGTTATTCTCTTGATAAGTTGACCAATCGTGGCGACTAAAACCGGTTGAATGCTCAGTTAAAACAAAAGGGATTCCGTACTTTTCGGAAATATCGAGAACGCCATAACCTGCTGGAAAGAATGATTGTAAATGGATAATATCTGGTTTCCAACTATCTGCTATTAGATATTCAATAATTCTATTTAAACCTTCCGCAAATTGTCTATCCATCGTCTCTGCGGTTCTGTTAAACAAGTTATAACGAATGAAGCGATAAGTTGGTATTCTCCCTTCTTGAGAAATAACCAGATCCTTTTTTTTTCGATAAAATAAATCTTTTATTCTTCGAACTGGGTGCCGTAGCTCACAATATGCAACTCTAACATCAGCACCACAGGCTTCAACAGCCTCCGCCTGTTCTCGGAAAAATGATCCTAAAGTAGGCCGTTCATCTGATGCATACCAAGAAGGTATAACTAGCACTTTAAAGGTCATAGCCTTACCAAATCCCTTTTGTATCAATGATTGTTTTAGCTATTATTGAACTGTCTTTAAACTCTTTATGATCGACAAGCATTACATGAATATCAGCTTCTTTTAATGCAAAAGTAAATTCGACTAAATTAACATTAGTTAACTGACTTGGAACTTGAGAAATATTAGGTTCTACCGCTAATACGTTACCACTATGCATTTCAGCAATTCTTTGAGTAATGAACATTGCCGGACTTTCTCTTAAATCATCAATGTCGGGTTTAAAAGCCAAACCATAACAAGCAACAGTAACATCTTTAACTGTTTTATCCGGATTTTCTTGAAGAAAATCTATGATGGCAAGTTTTACTTTATTAATCACCCATTCAGGTTTGCCATCATTTACTTTACGAGCGGTATGAATAATCTGAGCTTCCTCTGGTGTTTTAGAAACAATAAACCATGGATCAACTGCGATACAGTGACCACCCACTCCAGGACCTGGTTGTAAAATATTTACCCGAGGATGTCTATTTGCTAAAGCAATGAGTTCCCAAACATTAATACCTAACTTATCACAAATGATTGAAAGCTCATTTGCAAAAGCAATTTGAACATCACGTGAACTGTTTTCTGTTAGTTTAGCCATTTCAGCAGTACGAGCATTAGTAATGACACACTCACCCAAAACAAATGCTTTATATAGCTCAACAGAACGTTGTGAGCATTTTGGTGTTAAACCACCAATGACACGATCGTTTTCGACCAATTCACGAACAACATGACCTGGTAGTACACGTTCTGGACAATGAGCAATATTGATATCTGCACTCTCTCCAACTTGCTGTGGAAAACTTAAATCAAGTCTAGCTTCAGCAAGCCAAGCTGCCATTTTTTCTGTTGTACCAACTGGTGATGTCGATTCTAAAATAACCAAATCACCTTTTTTTAATACAGGGGCGATGGCCTGACTAGCCGCTTTTATATAAGAAAGATCTGGTGCGGGAATATTGTCGCCTTCACACGGTAAAAATGGCGTAGGAACGGCAATTAAAAACGCATCTGCAGGTTCCGGAATTGTCACAGCTTTCAAATAACCTTCAGTGACTGCAGCACTTACGATCATATCTAAATCGGGTTCAACAATATGAATTTTACCTTGGTTAATCGTTTCAACAGCATACTGATTAACATCTACACCGATAACCTTCTTCTTACGAGAAGCGAACATAGCTGCGGTAGGTAAACCTATGTAACCTAACCCGACGACTGAAATTGTTTCAAATGACATATCTACTACCTAAAAATAATTAAAATTCTTATTTTGCTAATTTATTTAAAATTCGTAGGCAAGCTTGACCGTCGCCATACGGATTATGTGCAAAGCTCATTTTCTTATATTCATCTTCATTCATGAGCAATTTATCTAAAGCTTTTACTATTTTCTCAACATCGGTTCCAACTAAACTTACCGTTCCAGCGGTAACCGCCTCAGGACGTTCAGTCGTATCACGCATAACTAAAACAGGCTTTCCTAAAGATGGAGCTTCTTCCTGAATACCGCCTGAATCTGTCAAAATAATATCTGAGCGATTCATTAAATAAATAAATGGTAGATACTGCTGAGGTTCAATTAGATATATATTATCAATGTGACTTAAAATTCTATTTACAGGTTCACGTACGTTTGGATTCAAATGCATAGGATAAAGTATCTGAACATTAGGATGCTGCTTAGCTGTAATTGCTAATGCTTCACAAATTCGTTCAAAACCATCTCCAAAACTTTCACGTCTATGCCCAGTAACTAAGATTAATTTCTTTGTAGGCTCTAAAAATGGAAATTGATTTTCTAATTCTTTTTTTAATTCAACATTATTATCTATCTTATTTTTCACCATTAGCAAAGCATCAATAACCGTGTTACCTGTTATTGAAATATCTTTTGGATTAAAATTTTCTTGTATTAAATTTTGTTCTGATGTTTCTGTTGGTGCAAAGTGATATTTGGTTAATGTACCCGTAAGCCGACGATTTGCTTCTTCTGGCCATGGTGAGTATATATTTCCAGTTCTAAGACCCGCTTCTACATGGCCTACATCAATCTGCTCATAATATGCAGCTAAGCTCGCCGCAAAAGTTGTCGCAGTATCACCATGAACTAAAACAACATCAGGCTTAAATTCTTGAAGAACTGGTTTTAGTTCTAACAAAATTCGAGCGGTTATATCATTAAGAGTTTGTCCAACTTTCATTAAGTTCAAATCATAATCAGGAGTGATCTCAAAAAGATCCAATACTTGATCAAGCATTTCGCGATGCTGGGCCGTCACACAGCACTTTGCCTCAAAACGGTCATCATTTGCTAGTGCATGAACAAGAGGTGCCATTTTGATGGCTTCTGGTCGAGTACCAAATACAGTAAGAATTTTTTTCTGAATCATTTGAATATCCACATAATTTTATAACAATATTATTTAATCAGCTATTTAATAAATATATTAAA
>NZ_CAWPRC010000008.1:0-4028 GCF_963890165.1 Aliivibrio sp. SR45-2
GCTCACAAGAGTTCTTCAAGCCAGCTCGTAATCTCTATGAAAAATTTGGTTTTCAATATTGTGATCCCTTTGCTGATTATAAACCTGATCCACATAGTCAATTTATGTCGTGCACACTGGGTGAGGCATTCTCATAACAAATGCATCAACACGATTTGCTACACTCGGCGTTGTCAGTTTGCCTTTAATTTCAGTGATTAAGGCGTTAAAATTCAGCTAGGTCTGTATCGTAGCAAACGTGTTATGCAGGCGTTAAACGTCACTAGATAAGGAGATACATTTTGTTTGGACCAAATCCTAATAATAAAGAACCAATGACGGGTTACCCTCAAGTTGGTTATTTGAAAAACTTCATTGCCAATGAAAATATTATCATTGGTGATTACACTTATTATGATGATCCTGACGGACCTGAAAACTTTGAAAGTAATGTCCTTTATCATTTTCCTTTCATTGGGGACAAACTGATCATTGGAAAATTTTGTGCTATCGCAAAGGATGTCAAATTCATCATGAATGGCGCAAACCATAAAACTTCAGGTTTTTCTTCTTATCCATTTTATATCTTTGGTAATGGTTGGGAAAAAGGGATGCCAAAAGAAGGTGAATTACCATTTAAGGGTGATACTGAAATTGGTAATGACGTTTGGATTGGTTATGACGCGACAATAATGCCGGGTGTTAAAATTGGTCACGGTGCAATCATTGCGTCTAAATCTGTAGTAACAAAAGATGTAGCTCCTTACAGTGTTTGTGGCGGTAATCCAGCAGTTCACATTAAACAGCGCTTTGAACAATCGGTTATCGATGAATTATTACGATTGGAATGGTGGAATTGGTCACCTGAAAAAATCACAGCAAACCTTAATGGAATTATGGGTTGTGATTTATTGGCACTTCAACGCGCTGTGTAACGTTTAACAATCGCATCAACACGATTTACTACACTCGGCATCTCAGGTTGTCGGGTGTTTCTCGTTTTAAGGCGTAAATTTTAAGTATAATTGCATAGTAGTAAACGTGTTATGCAGGCGTTATATGCTTGAAGTGGAAATAATAAGGATATTCAATGAAGTTTAATCATTTAGGTATACCAACAACAGAACAGTTCGATGGTGAAATAGATTTACCTCATTTGAAAATGACAGTATCTGACCATCAGAATAATCCTTTTGGGATCCAGTGGCAGCGTTTTTGGGCTGATGCTCCATATCCTGAATTGGTGAAAACAGTTCCTCACGCCGCTTTTGAAGTTGATGACTTAATGGCTGAAATTAAAGGTAAGAAAGTCATAATTGAACCTAATTCACCAAGTGAAGGCTTAATTGTTACCTTTATTGAAGTAAACGGCGCTCCAGTTGAGTTGATGGAATATTCTAAATAGTTGGGTAAATGATGCTTCTCAGGTCAGCTTTGAGATAAATAACTTAGCTGACTTTAAGAACGCATATAACAAATGCATCAACACGATTTGCTACACTCGGCGTTGTCAGTTTGCCTTTAATTTCAGTGATTAAGGCGGTAAAATTCAGTTAAGTCTGTATCGTAGCAAACGTGTTATGCAGGCGTTATATGCTAGTTTGGAAAATAAGGAAATTTACATATGTTTGGCGAGTTGAAGAAAGTACCTTTAAGAGATATTTGGGCGCACGAAGCACAGGATTTTACGCCATGGCTAGCTGAAAATATTGAAGCCCTAGGCAATGCTGTTGGATTAGAACTTGAGCTTATCCAAGAGGAAGCCAGTGTTGGAAGTTTTTCTCTAGATATTTTAGCTAAGGATCTTGGTTCGGCAGAAAATGTCATTATTGAAAATCAATTTTCACAAACTGATCATGATCACCTAGGTAAATTGTTAACTTATGCCGCTGGTTTTGATGCTTCATTTGTAATTTGGGTGGCTGAAACTATTCGTGAGGAGCACCGTCAGGCTTTGGATTGGCTAAACCATCGAACTGACAATCAAACTCAGTTTTTTGCTGTAGTTGTTGAAGTTATACAAATAGACAATTCAAAACCAGCATTCAATTTAAAGCCTGTTGTTTTCCCAAACGAGTGGCAAAAGAGTAAGTCTAGTAATAAAACGACTCAAAAAACTAGCGCCAAGTCGGAGCAATATCGAGAATATTTTCAAGACTTAATCGATGATTTGAGAATTGAACATAAATTCACATCGGCTAAAGCGGGTCAACCTCAAAATTGGTATGCGTTTGCTTCGGGCATTTCAGGTATCAATTATGGCGCTAATTTTTGCCAAGGTAATAAAGTTCGTACTGAGTTATACATTGATTTCGGTAGCGAAGAAGATAATGTATCTTGCTTAAATCATTTTCTAGAAAGTAAAAGAGATATTGAAAACGAATTTGGCAGTGATCTTTCATGGGAACCAATTGACGGTAAGAGAGCAACAAGGATAGCAATTTATCGTGATGGTTCTATTACAACTAAAAATGAACTTGTTGAAATTAAATCTTGGCATATTGAAAATCTACTCAAATTCAAAAGTATCTTTAACAAAAGACTCCGTCAGCATTTGCGATAAGCATATAACAAATGCATCAACACGATTTACTACACTCGGCAATCTCAGTTTGCCGAGTGTTTCTCGTTTTAAGGCGTCAATTTCAAGTATGATTGCATGGTAGCAAACGTGTTATGCAGGCGTTAACTGCTTCTTTGTTAATTTAGCTTTCAAATATGGTAATTGATCCCTTTGAGTAGTAGACTAATATTATTTCCGCATAAATGTGCGAGGTAAGCATGAAGTACGAATTATTAGTTTTAGCTGCAATGACACGATTGGAATCTCCAAATACTCAAGCTATCGTGGCTGCGACTGGGATTTCTGAACGTAAAGTACAATCCGTAGTTAACTCATTAGTTGAAAATTTAGGCTTAAATATTGAAAGAGAGCGCCAAGGTCGAACCTTCCGTTTTTCTATTAATAGCTGGGGCGTTTTTGAGTCAGGGAAAGCGATCCAATCTCAACTTAACGACATTGATTTAGTTATGCCAAGTAATTCAATGCTTTCTTCTTACGAAGAAAAACATGCCTATTTCGAGCAAGTCAAAATGGATAACTTTAAAGAAAGTATGCGTTTAGAGGGACATGATGTTGCCAGTGATTTCGACTTATCACTCGACAAAGAAGAACAACGTCAAATTCTGTTAAACAAATACTCAAATGTAAATTCGTTAGAGGCGCTCAATGGTTGATAAATATGGGACAACTCAAGATCCTTATACTTACGAAAATAGTACGGTTCTTGTTAATAAGCTCAATATTCGTAATGAAATTGTATTAGAGGCTGCTGAACGTGATTTAACAACATTAGCTGCAATGTATGTGGAGTTTCAATTACCTCCTTATGATTTCAGCTACCTGCGTTCAATTCATCACATTTTGTTCTCCGATCTATTTGAATGGGCTGGCGAGTTAAGAACGATTGATATTTCAAAGGGAAATACACGCTTTTGTAATGTAGGTAGGATTGAAAAAGAAGCGAATAATCTGTTTTCAATGTTAGAAAAAGATAAGTATTTAGCTGATCTTCCATACGATGAATTTCTTACTAAGCTAGCTGAGTATTATTGCGATATTAACGTTCTACACCCATTTCGTGAAGGTAATGGTCGCGCTCAACGTTTGTTGTTTGAGCATATTGCAATCAACTGTGGTTACAATATTAATTTTTCTGGTATTACTTCTGAGCAATGGGTAGCCGCAAATATCTATGGTTATCATTGTAATTATGTGCCAATGAAAGAGCTGTTTTCTGTTTGTGTAACTAAAGCTGAAAAGCGCAGTTAACAATCGCATCAACACGATTTGCTACACTCGGCGTTGTCAGTTTGCCTTTAGTTTCAGTGATTAAGGCGTTAAAATTCAGCTAGGTCTGCATAGTAGCAAACGTGTTATGCAGGCGTTACACGAACTCTAAGAACGCAGTTTTTTGGCTCAGTTCAGCGATTGAGCCGTTAATTTTTTAGGCGTGAAAGTAGGGTGGATTTCCTTTTTTCTTTGTAGC
>NZ_CAWPRC010000009.1:0-3681 GCF_963890165.1 Aliivibrio sp. SR45-2
CACGCACAACAATCGCATCAACACGATTTATTACATTCGGCGTTCTGGGTTTGTCTTGGGTTTCGTGATTAAGGCGGTAAAATTCAGGTTGGTCTGCATGGTAATAAACGTGTTATGCAGGCGTTGTGCGTACTGAGTCCGAAATTTTTTGCACGGTTTGTCAATAGAACCGAGACTTTTGTAGTTTCGGCTTAGTAAGCGTTCCTTTCTTCTTTGTTGCCTTTTTGCTTTCGTATCGTCAGGTTCGGCAAATTAGCCCTTATTTTCCTAAGTTCAGGCGTTTCAGAGGCATCTTTACGCTTCAATTGTTCTCTGGTTATGCCTCATTTTAGCCTGTATCAGTGTTTTCCTCTCAGTATTTTCAATCCCAGTTGTGGAAAGGATATTTGGTTTATCAGTTCCAAATCTGCTGAAACCAAGTCGTTCAAATGACGTAAAAAATGTATCTGTTTTCCGTTCACTTTATCTCGCAATTTAAGAATATTTTGTTCGCTTAATTGGCATCGGTAAATTAGAATCTAGGCTTAGAAAATCTTGGCAGGGCAGTTCTTTACCAAGTTGACCAAGCCGAAAGTAAGCACGCACAACAATCGCATCAACACGATTTATTACATTCGGCGTTCTGGGTTTGTCTTTAGTTTTGCGATTAAGGCGGTTAATTCAGGTTGGTTTGCATAGTAATAAACGTGTTATGCCAGCGTTACACGAACTCTAAGATTGCAGTTTTTTGGCTCAGTTCCACGATTGAGCCGTTAGTTTTTTAGGTGTGAAAGTAGGTGGTTTTCCTTCTTCTTTGTTTCCTTTTAGTTTCCATTTTATCAGGTTCGGCAATTTACTATTATTACCAAAAGTTCATGGATTTCAGAAACCAATTAACGCTTCAATTGTTCATGGTTTTGCCTCATTTCAGTTTGCATTAGTGTTTTTCTCGCAGAATTTTCAATCCCAATTGTTGTTGGGATATTTGGTTTATCAGCTCAAAACAGGCTGAAACTAAATCGTACAAATGGTGTAAGAAAAAGGGATTGTTTCGTTTCACAGTTATTGCCGTTGAAATGATATTTTGCTCGCTTAATTGAGCCAGTCTAATTAAACTCAGTTTACAGTAAATCTTGGTAAATCAATTCTTTACCAAGTTAATAGAAGCGTTGACAAAGATCGTGTAACAAATGCATCAACACGATTTGCTACACTCGGCGTTGTCAGTTTGCCTTTAGTTTCAGTGATTAAGGCAGTAAAATTCAGCTTGGTTTATATGGTAGCAAACGTGTTATGCCAGCGTTATGTTCTTCTTTTTTAACGTAAAATCGCGGCGTACTTCAAAAATATCCATTTATTAAATCATAGTAATACAGTATTTGTAGCCAATTATCATTAATTCGAATATAAATTAAACCGTAATTGTTCAGTTGGTTACGGCTAAGCTCTTGAGCTTATTATACTTTTAATTATATATGGAAATTGTAAAATGAAAGATATCTTCTTTTTTGATTCAATGCTTACACCAAAGATAATAACTGTCGTTTATTGGTTATTATTAGCGTCAGCGGTTGTTTCAGGTTTAGCTACAATGTTTGCTGGTTACGAGAAAAATTTTCTTGGTGGTTTAGGCATCATCCTTGGTGGTGCAATCGGTGCAAGAATTTGGTGTGAACTATTAATAGTATTATTCAAAATTCACGAAAATCTTCAAAAGATTGCGAATAAATCAGATGTTGAAAAAGATTAATTTGTTCAATTTGAAACGAACATAACAATCGCATCAACACGATTTACTACACTCGGCATCTCAGGTTGTCGGGTGTTTCTCGTTTTAGGGCGTCAATTTTAAGTATAATTGTATAGTAGTAAACGTGTTATGCAGGCGTTATACCAAATTTTCTCCAACGAAAAGGGGATATATCTCAATCCCCTAAATATTACATTACGCTTGAGTTTCTTGCTTTAAGTAGGTAACGTACATTTCTTGTGCTTCTATGTTTCTTTCTACTTGTTCATTTTCTCTAAGCTCTAAGTAAAGCTCAATACATTTATTAGTGGCAATAATTAGCGATTCTTTTTCTGGCTTTGCTACTGTAAGTTCTAATTCTTTACTGAACTCAGGTAAACGAGTTTCAATTTTCCTTACACCAGATGGAGTTAGTCCGGCCTGTTGTAGAGCTAATGGTGACAAGGTGACATTTCTGAGAAATGATAAAAACTCAAGAGCTTCAAAGTATTCACCTCTAGCAATTTTAGTTGCTGCATAATGAATCCAAATCCAAAAACGATCTTCAATCCATTGTGGCTCTGGGCATGGGTATTGATGTTTTTTTGTTTTAAATGTATCAGTTAGAAGCAGATCTTTTTCCCATAAAACCTTCGTATCATCAACACGAGTTGCCGCGTCGGGTAAAGATACAAACTTGTAGTCGACATGTATTGCATGTGGTGCATAAAGAGCGATAACTAGTCGTGGCTCACCAACATGTTCGCCAGTAAACGCTGCTATTTTACCTTCGATGCTGTTAATGATAGTAAACCGTTCAGTCATGATATCGTCAAAGTCTGCTGGGTTTACAGCAATAACTAAGTCTAAATCACTATATTTGTCCATAGCGTCAGAAGCATATGACCCACTAGCACCAATTCCAAGGATCCGCTGATCCTTTTTTAATGTAGTAATGATTTTGTCTAAAAGTTGCTTATGAGTCTCTGGAAGAGTTTTTGGATAGTTCATATTTTACCTTTTACCTAAGTTAATCCTAAAACTACAAGTTAAGTAGTTAGTGCGGTAAAATTAACGCAGCATTTTAATATCGCTAAAAAACAGTTTATATGCAACTAAAATTTGGTATAACAAATGCATCAACACGATTTTCTACACTCGGCGTTGTCAGTTTGCCTTTAGTTTCAGTGATTAAGGCGTTAAAATTCAGCTAAGTCTGTATCGTAGCAAACGTGTTATGCAGGCGTTATGCGATTGGAGGATAAATGGCAGATATAACAACTATTAGTGCAGCTTTAGGGAGTTTAAAAACCGCCCATGAGTTAGTAACAATACTTAAAAATAGCAGTGAAAGTTTAGAAAAAGCAGGAGTTAAATTTGAGTTAGCAGAATTAATTTATGCGCTAGCGGACACTAAAATGGAATTAGCTGGTATCCAATCTGTAATTATTGAAAAAGATGCTCAAATAAAAACGCTTCAGGCAAAGTTAGATGAACAGGATAGCTTGGTTTATGAAGCTCCATATTATTGGCTTCAAAATGGTAGCAATAAAGATGGCCCGTTTTGTCAAAGGTGTAAAGATGTAGATAGACTAAATGTGCGTCTACAGAACATAAGAAGGAAAGGTGACTGGATTTGCAAAAGTTGCGATAGTAATTATGTTGATAGCAATTATGTGCCAGCAAAACGTAGTGCACCGTCAAGAGGCATATACTGACAGTTTAAGAAATCGCATAACAAATGCATCAACACGATTTGCTACACTCGGCATTGTCAGTTTGCCTTTAGTTTCAGTGATTAAGGCAGTAAAATTCAGCCAGGTCTGTATCGTAGCAAACGTGTTATGCAGGCGTTGTGCGTACTGAGTCCGAAATTTTTTGCACGGTTCATCAAAAGGATCGCGGCTTTTGTAGTTTTGGCTTAGTAAGCGTTCCTTTCTTCTTTGTTGCCTTTTGGTTTTCGTATTATCAGG
>NZ_CAWPRC010000010.1:0-3493 GCF_963890165.1 Aliivibrio sp. SR45-2
TGCTCAAATACGTTACCTAATCGTGATTGAGCCGCAAAATCAGTGGTAATATTGCTCACTAAATCAGAAATATTTACATCGGCTAAATAACCCAACCCCGTATTTTCAACGGCGACATCAAACCCAATGGATTCTCCCGGAATGTAGGTTGCTGGCATTTTCGTCGTACTTTTGGTTACCGACAGTTCTCCTTTTTCAGGAACAACGTACCCCACATTAACGCGATAATTACTACCATTAATTGAAACAATGTTCGTAAACTGGCCGATAGCGTCTTTACGAATGGTACCAGTGATTATAATTTCAACTAACGTTCTTGTTGAGTCGGCATTTTCTCCGGCCATTTTGATCGTTGAGTTAATATTTCCCGAGGTCGATAAACTACTGATATCGGTATAACTAGGAACAGAATCATGATCGCCATCAGTAACAACACGAGAAGAAATTGACCATGAATCTAATGCGGGCTGCATTGAACCGTCTGCTGTCTCCACTAAAAAACTGGAAATTTCGTCGATAATGGCAACTTCAGAGTTAGTATCCGAATTGTTCAGAATCCCTATCGTATAATTAATAGTTTGTCCCGGTGTATAGGTGGCAATATCTGATTGTTTTGTCGCTATTATTTTTGCAGTACCCGCGTTTAATATAACGCTATTAGTCGTATCGCTATTAATGGTTGCTGTATTTGTTATTGAACCAGTGGCTACCCCTGTAACTAGCGCATTAATCTCGAATACAACAGTATCTGTTGGCATGAGATCAAAGGTCGCATTTAAATCACCGTTACCGTTGTAATTTCCACTAATAGAAAAACGAGAGGGTCTCGGACTATCAATCAAATTCACACTGTTTGAAGAAAATGCAGTCACACCATCCGACGTATTTATCGTGCTAATAAGATCCTTAATCAGAACATCGTTAGCAATACCTTCTCCTTCATTTGTTACGGTTATTTGATAAGTAACCTGACCATTAGGGTTATACTCACACCCACTGCCTGTATTTGAAGGAAATGAACATGAACCTCCATCCGCGGTTGTATTCGTAACGACTTTTTCAAAGACCAATATAGGCTCTGCTGGTGGAATAGTACTGGTGGTGACACTGTCGGTTCCACCAATGGCAGTATTTCCGTCAATAATACCAACCGCATCTTTACGAACTTCACCGGTTATCGTAAATGTTATTTCTTCCATTGGGCCAATATCAAGACCGTCCGCTTCTTGGATATCTAGATCGCTACTCGGATCGTAACTCAATGGCTTGGTATCAACATTTAAGTCTAAGCCTCTTGTTATTACATGACTAATATTCGTATTAATTAATGCTGATTCTATTGATCCACCAATCACTTCTACTTTTATGTTAGAAATTAAGTCTTTAATAACCGTATTATCATTCCATACAGGCTCAGTATTATCTACGATAAATTGATATTCAACAATATCTCCCGGTTTATAATAATCACCACTGCTATATGGCTTTCCATCAATTGAAATAATTTCTTTACTGACATTTAAATTAGACAGTTCAACATTAAAACGTACCGCTCGTAACTCACCCGCTCCATACGTTGGAACCACTCTAAAGTCGTCTAATGCTTCTTCACGAATGTTAGATTCAATAACAAAATCAATCCAACCTCCAGGGGCGATTGAAACAAAAGGAAGATCAATATCAACATTACTTCCACCAACAAAGCCTCCAATCGATGTCATTGACTCACTAGATGTGGTTGCTGTCACTATCCAACCAGAGGGTTCGTATACTTCACCATATTGATTATTCACTTGACCATCAATCGTTTGGGCTAATTGTACTTTTAGGGTAGAAAATATTTCAACTAAAGCCTTTCCATATTCAAGACCATTGCCTGTATTTTCTAAACGTAAATGATAAGTAACCGTCTCACCATCAACAGTATGATCGTAAGTGGTTTTTCGTGTTGATAACGTCGAATCTGTATAACCTAAGTGGGTTTCAATTAGATTCACAGGTAACATAACTGAACGATCAGAAGTTATTTTGTATTTGTTGTCGATCTTAGCTGAATTATAAAAACTGCCAACCGCTTCTTTTCTGATATGCGCTTTAATTGTATAACGTACAAATGGTTGAAGTAATATTGAGCCTGTTGAAGCTAAATCAAATTCTGTATTTATGTCTTTATTATTCTCGACAATACCGGGATTAGAAATTGGACTTCCATCTGATTCTGAACTTATGGTCCAACGGTCAAAAGCACTACAGTTAACGGTTGTGCCATTGTTTAAATCGTAACATTGAGTCTTTATCTTGCTGATTTCATCAACAATAGAAATATCATTCAAATGTACATTATTATCATTACGAATTTCAATTTGATACTCGATAAACCCATCAGGCTTATAACCATCTAATCCACTTGGCAATACCGTTGTTCCATCAGTATCATAATAAGCAAGGATCGTTTTTTCATCATCAAATTTCTGAGCATTAGGTTTTGATAATTCACTTACATGATCCCCATTAACTGCCAGAATATTAGTTATATCTCCGACAGCAGCAGGGTTTACAGTTGTGGTAACAACATAATCAATCGTAGCTCCCATTGGTATCGATGCATTAGTATCTATGTCTTTTCCATCTTCAACTGTACCAACTTGGGCGTTACCTCCAACCGCACCACCACTGACTTGAGTTACTATCGTCCAATTAGGCTCAAATGCAGGTCCAAAAGAGCCATCTATTAATTCAACCTCTACTTTTGATATTTCATCTAGTACAGGAATATCATAAGCATTACCTTTCCCATTATTCGTAATAATCAAATGATAGGTTAATGTCTCACCTGGCTCATAATTAATTTCATCCACTTCTTTAGAAAACGTTAAATGGAATTCATTTGATCTAACTGTAATTCCACCAATAGTAATATTGCCTACCGCATCATCTCTAATAATGCCTTCAATGGTATAAAAGACATAATCACCACCAGCAACATCTATCGTTGTGTCTATATTTTCATCATCTTTAACTACACCGTCTAATGTGCCGTCTGTTGTTCCTGCACCACCATCACTGTCTTCTTTTTCAACCTTTACACTAAAAATATCAGAGAATGGATTGGCATAGGTTCCATCCATTAACTGAACACTAAGTCCTTTTATATTCTCATCAACATTATGATAATTTTATTTACCCTGAAATTGGATCGTCAACGACACTTAATTTAAACCCTCAAGAATCAAAAACATTTCAAATTAAAGCCAGAGTAAAAGATAATTTTGTGGGATCTGATAATAGTTCAGGTTTATTGACTGATTTGTTGCCTAATGATGCGTATGTTTATCGTGATATTGGTGAAGTAACTGAAGTTTCACATGTTTCACATCATGAAAATGAGCGAGTTTTGCAAGGCTCTGATACGATTAGAGAGCTTTATGTTAATGGCAACATTGAACAATACTACACCCCGGGTGACACATTAACTTATACGATTAAAGTACTT
>NZ_CAWPRC010000011.1:0-98193 GCF_963890165.1 Aliivibrio sp. SR45-2
AGGCATTGAGCTAACCTGTACTAATTGCCCGTGAGGCTTAACCATACAACACCCAAGGGGTTTTGAACGGATTTAAGATAGCAAGAAACAGATTGAATGTGATTAAGAACACAATACAGCTTTCCGAATTAAAGAATTTGCTTGGCGACCATAGCGTTATGGACCCACCTGATCCCATGCCGAACTCAGAAGTGAAACGTAATAGCGCCGATGGTAGTGTGGGGTCTCCCCATGTGAGAGTAGGACATCGCCAGGCTTGAATTTGAAAGCCATCCTTATTTAGGATGGTTTTTTCGATTAAATAAGTAAGTCGTTTGCTGATATAGCTCAGCCCGGTAGAGCGCACCCTTGGTAAGGGTGAGGTCCCCAGTTCGAGTCTGGGTATCAGCACCATTTACTGACAGATTTTGTTTAGCGACCATAGCGTTGTGGACCCACCTGATCCCATGCCGAACTCAGAAGTGAAACACAATAGCGCCGATGGTAGTGTGGGGTCTCCCCATGTGAGAGTAGGACATCGCTAGGCTTAAATTTAAAAAGGCTTCCCAATGGGAGGCCTTTTCTCATTTATGGATTTAAATAAATGTATTTTCAGCTACCCGCCAAAGAGCTTGTATAACCGAATCATTTAATTTTGATTGTTTACAGCACAAGCCTAATTTAAACGGTGCAATAGGTGTTGTGTTTAACCTTTGAATTTTATCTTTTACTGGGCTGTTATTGATTACAACGTCAGGTGCTATTCCTATACCACACCCTAAAGCAACCATACTTACTATCGCCTCATGTCCAGAGACTTGAGCATAAATTGTTGGTTTGATTTTTTGTTCCTTGAACCATAAATTTGCTCTTTCTCTCGCTGTGCCTTCCTTTGGTAAAATAAAAGGAAGCGTATCCCAATTTGTATTTTCTTTATTTATATCACCGCTAAATGTGTTGTTCCCAATGGGAGCAATAATCGATAATGGTATTTCACTTATTATTTCAAAAGCTAATTTATTCGATCTTTTTTCTGGTATGGCTGATATTGCAATATCAACCTCTGAACTTTCTACTTTTTTAATTGCTTGAGCTGGATCTCCTGTTGAAAGCTTTATTTCAATGTGAGGATAATTCACTTTGAAATTATTTAGGAGTTGAGGTAAGTGACTATAACTTGCGGTTACTGAACAAAATAATTTCAATTCACCCTTTAAACTATTATTCACAGTATTGGAGTTAGATTTGTAACTACTCCATTCACTACAAATATTTAAAGCGATAGGCATTAATTTCTTTGCTGAGCTTGTTAGTTCAACGCTTCTATTATCACGGACAAATAATGGGTGACCAATTTCATCTTCTAATTTTTGTATTTGCCGGCTTAATGCAGATAAACTTAAGTGCATAGCTTTTGACGTGTTGGTAAAGCTATGGCTTTCACATAAATGAAGGAAAGTTTGAAGTAGTTTTATATTCATATCGTAGTTGTTAATTTTGCAATCATGTATTGTTAATATATCACTTCTTACAATGTTAATCTTTGGTTATTATCTTTGTATGCACAAAATTATCCTAATGGATTAAATGATATTTATGGAGTTTCACAATGTCTAACTACTTTGATACGCTAAATTTACGTGAACAATTAGATCAACTAGGTCGTTGTCGTTTTATGAACCGCGAAGAATTTTCTACAGAAGCGGATTACCTTAAAGGTAAAAGGGTGGTTATTGTTGGCTGTGGAGCTCAAGGCCTAAATCAAGGTTTAAATATGCGAGATTCAGGTTTGAATGTTGCTTATGCTTTACGTCAGGCTGCTATTGATGAGCAACGTCAATCATTTAAGAATGCAAGCGAAAATGGTTTTGAAGTTGCTAGCTACGAAAAATTGATCCCTCAAGCCGATTTGGTTATTAACCTTACTCCTGATAAACAGCATACGAATGTTGTTGAAACTGTTATGCCTTTAATGAAGGAAGGTGCAACGCTTGGTTACTCGCATGGCTTTAATATCGTTGAAGAAGGTATGAAAGTCCGTAAAGATTTAACGGTTGTTATGGTTGCTCCTAAATGTCCAGGTACAGAAGTTCGAGAAGAATATAAGCGTGGTTTTGGTGTTCCTACTCTTATTGCTGTTCATCCTGAAAATGATCCTAAAGGCGAAGGTTGGGATATAGCGAAAGCATGGGCGGCTGGGACTGGTGGTCATCGTGCCGGTTGTTTAGAGTCTTCATTCGTTGCTGAAGTTAAATCTGACTTAATGGGTGAACAAACAATTCTTTGTGGAATGCTGCAAGCCGGCTCTATTGTTTGTTATGAAAAAATGATCGCTGATGGTATCGATGCTAGCTATGCAGGCAAACTTCTACAATTTGGTTGGGAAACAGTTACAGAAGCACTGAAGTTTGGTGGTGTGACGCATATGATGGATCGTCTATCAAATCCAGCTAAAATTAAAGCCTTTGATTTATCTGAAGAATTAAAAGATCTAATGCGTCCACTTTATAATAAGCATATGGATGATATTATCTCGGGACATTTTTCAAGTACGATGATGGCTGACTGGGCAAATGATGATGTTAACTTGCTAGGGTGGCGTGAAGAGACTGGTGAAACTGCTTTTGAAAACTACCCTGATTCTAGTCTGGAAATTCCAGAACAAGAATATTTTGATAATGGTATTTTAATGGTTGCTATGGTTCGTGCTGGTGTTGAATTAGCATTTGAAGCGATGACTGCTTCAGGTATTGTAGATGAATCTGCTTATTACGAATCATTGCATGAGCTACCATTAATCGCTAACACTGTTGCACGTAAACGCTTATATGAAATGAATGTCGTTATTTCAGATACGGCTGAATATGGTAATTATCTATTCGCAAATGTTGCAACACCATTGCTGCGTGAAAAATTCATGCCTTTAGTTGATACTGATGTTATTGGTCGTGGTTTAGGGGCAATATCTAATCAAGTGGATAATGCTAAATTGATCGAAGTGAATGAGACTATTCGTAATCACCCAGTTGAGCATGTTGGTGAAGAATTACGCGGTTATATGACTGATATGAAAACAATTGCTGTTGGTGGTTAACTTACATAATTAATAAAAAAGCCCGATATCATATCGGGCTTTTTTGTATCTAAAGGAATTATTCTAATCTTAAGAGCAAAATTATGTTTATTTTTCAGATAGTTTTTCTTCTAATAAAGCTAATTTTTGTTCCATTTCTGTTAGCTTTTTCCTAGTGCGCAATAGAACTTGAGTTTGAACATCAAATTCTTCGCGTGCTACGATATCTAGCTTATTTAATTGACCTTGAATGACCTGGCGAACTTTCTGTTCAACATCAGTTCCTAATTCTTTTACTGGTTGCGGCATTGAATCATGAATTTGCTTGGCAACTTGCTCTAATTTTTTTGGATTAAACATTATCTACCCTTGTTAAATATTTTTTATATTTTAAGCAAAGAGCAACGACTTGTCGCTAGACAAATAAAAAAAAGGCTACCGAAGTAGCCTATTCTTTATTTTAAAGAAGTTACTCTTGAATTTCTTTCCCTTCTTCAAACTCTGGTAAAGGTTTATGCTCACTTGCTAGGTAACTATAAATTACGGGTAATACGAATAACGTAAATAGAGTACCAATAGCTAAACCTGCAACAATAACAATACCAATACTAAAGCGCTGTGCAGCACCTGCACCAGTGGCATACATTAACGGGATTAAACCCGCAATCATTGCCGCTGTTGTCATTAGGATTGGACGAAGACGAACTTTTGCAGCTTCTGTTACCGCTTCAACGCGATTTTTTAGATTATGCAATTGTTCTTCTTTTGCTACTTCACAAATCAAAATACCATGTTTGGTAATCAAGCCAACGAGAGTGATTAACCCTACTTGTGAGTAGATGTTCATTGTAGCAGCGCCCCATGCGAGGGCAATCAAAGCACCACAAATAGCAAGAGGTACAGAAACCATGATAACTAATGGATCTCGAATTGATTCAAATTGAATCGCAAGTACTAGGAAGATGATAGCCAATGCTAAACCAAATGTAGCGTATAATGCGCTACCTTCTGTCACATATTGACGAGCTTCGCCCATATAATCATGGTTGTACCCACTTGGCAATTTGCTATTTGCAATATTTTCGAACCAAGAAATAGCATCACCCATTGCCACACCTGGTGATGGTACAGCACCTACGGTAGCTGAATTCAGCTGATTGAAGTGAGGTAGAGATCTCGGCTCTGCAATAACATCAATCGCAATTAAGCTTCCTAATGGAACTGCTTCCCCGCTTGCTGAACGAACGTAATAATTATTCATTGATTCAGGGTTTAAGCGGAATTTACGTTCTACTTGTGGAATTACCTCGTAAGAACGACCATTGAGATCGATACGGTTTACATAGCCATCAGCCATCATCGTACTTAGCGTAATACCAATGTCTTGCATTGTCACACCGTAAGCACCCGCTTTATCTTTATCGATATTGATTTTCATTGTTGCAGAATCAAAATTCAAATCGATATCAGAATAAACAAATAGAGGGCTTCCTTTCACTTCAGTTAATACTTCCGTTGCTATTTGGAATAGGCTCTCAAAGCTGTTTGGTGTCGTTATTACGAATTGAATTGGTAAACCTGAACCTGCGCCAGGCAATTCTGGCATTTGGAATGCTGTAACAGCCATTCCTGGGACATTTTGTACTAATTTACCAACACGATCTGTTACTTCTGCTTGGCTTGCTTCTCGTTGGCTCCAAGGAACCATTGATGCAATACCAAAGGCTTGGTTCGAGTTTGGAACACCAGTGAATACTTGAGCAAAGGCTATTTCAGGTTGATCTGAAAGAATCTTATTTACATCATTCATTGTGTTTTGTAAGTAATCTAAGTTAGCGTTAGATGTACCTGTACCCATAAGCATTACCACTCCTTTATCTTCTGAAGGAGCAAGTTCACTTGGTATGAACTTAAATAGTAATGGCAAGCTTGAAAAAACGATGACAGCAAACGCAATGATTACTGGTCGATGCTGCATTACCGAGCCAAGAATACGTTCATATTTATTCGTCATACCATCAAGGAAATGATGAACTGTGCTTTCAAATTTGCTTGGTACTTCATTTGCTTTCAGCATTTTAGAACACATCATTGGAGATAATGTTAACGCGACTATCCCTGAAACAAATACTGAACCTGCGAGCGTTAAAGCAAACTCTTTAAACAATGAACCCGTAATACCACCCATCATCGCGATAGGAGCATATACCGCGCCCAGCGTTAGAGTCATTGCAATTACCGGAATTGCGATTTCACGCGTACCAATAATAGCGGCCCTAAACGGGGTTTCTCCAAGCTTAACGTGCCTATCTACGTTTTCTAATACAACGATGGCATCATCAACAACAAGCCCGATGGCCAACACCATAGCGAGAAGAGTCATTAGGTTCCATGAGAAGCCCATGACTTGCATTACCATTGCAACACCAACAAGTGATAGAGGAATGGTGACAATAGGAATGATAACCGCTCGGAATGAGCCTAAGAATAAGGTAATAACGATAAGTACGATGACCGCAGCTTCAACAATAGTCTTAATAACTTCATGGATAGATTCATTAATCGCAATCGTTGAATCGTACATGATGTTCATTTTGATGTTTGTTGGAAGGTTTTTCTCTAATTGAGGTAAAAGCTTCAATACATCAGCCGCAATGTTAATTGGGTTGGCACTTGGTGCGGCATTGATTGCAGTAACTACGGCTTCTTTGCCGTTTGCACTTGCACGGTATATATCATGACTCTTTTCTAAAGATACCTTAGCAATATCACTTAGGCGAACCACTTCACCATCGTCAGTTTTAATAACTAAACGCTCAAGCTCTTCTACATTCGAGACTTGAGTATTTGCGCTACCATTATAAAGAACGAATTCACCGGTTGCTTGGCCTGCTGCTGACTGGAAGTTATTGGCATTTAATACGCTCATAACATCTGTTGCTGTCATATTTACTGCAGCCATACGAGCTGGATCTAACCAGATACGTAATGCATATCTAATACCGCCGTATAGGTCGATTTTAGATACGCCATTAACGGTGAATAGTTGCGGGTTCACAACGCGTTCTAAATAATCGGTGATTTGACTTGAGGCAAGTTCATCACTGGTAAAGCCGATATATAACACCGCGGTAGTTGAACCTGTCGACATAGTAACCGTTGGATCTTCCGCTTCTTTTGGAAGTTGAGAACGCACCGAGTTAGTCTTGGCTAATATATCGGAGAGGGCGGCATTCGGGTCCGTATTTAATTTCATAGTAACAGTAATGGTTGATTGCCCCATTACTGATTGAGAGGTCATGAAATCAATATTATCGGCTTGTGCTACCGCTTGCTCTAAGGGTTGAGTTATGAAACCTTGAATAAGGTCAGCACTCGCGCCGTAATAGCTTGTTGTTACCGTTACAACGGTATTGGTCATTTCAGGGTATTCACGAACCTGCATTTTGAAAATAGCTTGGATACCAAGCAAAGCAATCAAAAAACTGATCGATACCGCTAAAACTGGACGTTTAATGAAAACATCAGTAAAGCGCATAATTCCTCCGGTTACAACATTGGTGTTTCAGCAGGCGGCGTTGTTGCGTCACTTTCGACAACACGCACTTTTGCATCATTACTTAGACGAACTTGTCCTGATGTCACGACCATATCTCCAGGTTTAACACCATCAAGAATATGAGCAACAGCTTTAGTTCGTTCACCTACTTTTACAACCGCTTGTTTAACACGTTTAACACCGTCAACATCAGAAACGATGTAGACATTGTCACCATATAGCGTGAATGTAATTGAGGTTTGAGGAATAACCACTTGGTTTTCAAATGTTGGGAGAATGATTTCAGCGCGAGCAAACATACCACTACGTAACTTACCACCATTATTTGGAATATCAGCTTGAACCTGAATTAACCCACTTTGAATATTTACCGCTGGTTCAATTGCACTGATCGACCCTTTGAAAGTCTCAGTTGGATAAGAGTCGATGTATATATCGATGTCTTGTCCGATATTAATGCGAGAAATATCAGTTTGAGGCACCGTAAAGCGTAAACGCATAATGCTAGTGTCTTCTAGACGGACAATATCAGTACCTGGTTGTAAGTATTGACCAAGATAAACATTACGGATACCAATGACACCAGCAAATGGTGCTTTGATTTCACGACGCTCAATAGTCGCTTTTAGGCCTTCAATATCAGCAGCAAGAGAGAAAAAATTTGCTTCCGCTTCATCGTAAGCCTCTTTAGAGATAGACCCTTTTTTAAATAAACCTTTATAGCGTTTATATTTTGCTTCAGCAGCAGGTAGGCGTGCTTGAGAGCTTCTTAAGTTTGCTTTTTCTACTTTAGAATCAAGAGAAATAAGTAATTGGTCATCTTTTACTTGGCTACCGGAATCAAATGAAATTTTATCGATCACACCGTTTGATTCAGTGGTTAGCGTTACACCTTGGTTTGGTTCAATAAAACCAATCGCCTCGATAGTTGGAGTCCAGGTTGACGCTTTGACTGTTTCTATCGTGACAGGGAATTCAGGTTCAGGGCGGTTTGCCATAAATTCAGCAATTTTTTGCTGTTTAAACATGTTAAAGCCAATAACACTACCAAAAAGAAGTAGTGCAAGAAGCAACATAAAGAAAGTCCACTTTTTCATTCTAATTAGAACTCCAAATTAGTGTTTAATAATTGCATCCCAACTGGCTTCAATTGCCGAGTCGAGATCATCGTCTGTTAGTGTAAAAGCACCTTGAGCATATCTGCGAGCTAAGCAAACACTTGTCTCTAAGCTAAGGCCTGTAAGTATTTCCACATTGAAAGGTTTAAAAATGCCTTGCTCAAGTCCATCGACAAAGAGTTGATTTACTTGGGCAAACATTTCTTTTTCTAGTTCCCTAAATTTTACTAAATCTGTTGTAGGTAATGATTCATATTGATTGCGATTTAAAAAAGTGTTTTTTTCTGAAATAGCAAAATACCAAATGTTTAACCACATTGTACGAAAGCGAACTTTTAAAGGGTCGGTATTGCATACATTTTCTTGAATAGCACAAGCGACACGTTGAAGAATGTTCAACTTAATCTCTTGGATCAGGGCTTCTTTATCATCGAAATAGCGATAAATGGTACCAGCAGCAACGCCAGCTTGATTTGCCACTTTTTGCATTGATAGACCACGAAACCCGTCAGTTGCAAGTAATTGTTCTGCTGACTCAAGAATGAGTCTACGTTTCTCCTTCATAAATGAATCCTTATGAAATGAATGAACGTTCATTTATTATTTTAAGTGAGAATGTCCATAAAGTAATCCGTTTTTGTGTCAAGAAACGTAAAGGTCGAGAGTTTTCTTCTATGGTTTACATGGTATTCATACATAGACAGCTTTATTATAGACGCAAATATTCCATTATCGATTTTATAGGTGATTCATGAGACTTAACCCACAGCAAGATGAAGCCGTTAAGTTTGTTTCTGGGCCATGTTTAGTACTGGCAGGCGCAGGCTCAGGTAAAACTCGTGTAATTACGAATAAAATAGCCTATCTAGTACAACAATGCGGTTATAAAGCTCGCAATATTGCTGCGGTTACCTTTACTAATAAGGCGGCGAGAGAGATGAAAGAGCGTGTTGGGCAAACGCTAAACAAACAAGAATCACGAGGGTTATTAGTATCAACATTCCATTCTCTTGGATTAGACATTATTCGTCGTGAATATAAAATATTAGGCCTAAAGGCAGGTTTTTCTCTTTTTGATGATCAAGACCAATTAGCCTTATTAAAAGAACTGACTGAAAAACAAATTGATGGAGATAAGGATCTACTACGTCAACTGCTTAGTTGTATTTCTAAGTGGAAGACTGACATGCTTACCCCTGATCAAGTTAAAGGTATTGTTCGCTCAGAGCAGGAGCAATTATTTGCTTTCTGTTATGAGATGTATTTAACGCAAATGAAAGCGTATAACGCATTAGATTTTGATGATTTAATCTCATTGCCAGTGTTATTGTTGAGAAATAATCAGGATGTACGTGAGCGTTGGCAGATGAAACTTCGCTATTTATTAGTGGATGAATATCAAGATACCAATACTAGCCAATATGAATTAGTAAAATTGCTTGTTGGTGAAAGAGGTCGATTGACCGTAGTAGGAGATGATGATCAATCTATTTATTCGTGGCGTGGAGCAAAACCTCAAAACCTTATTTTATTGAGTGAAGACTACCCTAATTTGAAAGTCATTAAATTAGAGCAGAATTATCGTTCAACGAGTCGAATTTTACGTGCAGCCAATATACTGATTGCTAATAATCCTCATGCATTTGAAAAACGGTTATTTTCTGAAATCCCTGATGGTGAGCAGATAAAGATTCTGACAGCGAAAGATGATGCGCACGAAGCCGAACGAGTTGTCGGTGAGATCATTGCTCATCGTTTCCTTAATCGAACCGATTATAAAGATTACGCAGTACTTTATCGTGGGAATCATCAGTCTCGACTTATTGAAAAATCACTAATGCAAAACCGCGTGCCTTATAAGATTTCTGGGGGGACTTCTTTTTTCTCTCGTTCAGAAATCAAAGACATCATGGCTTATCTTCGTCTTCTGACTAACCCTGATGACGATAATGCGTTTTTGCGTGTCGTAAACACACCTCGACGTGAAATTGGCCCTGTTACTTTAGAGAAGCTAGGTACGTATGCCAACATGCGTGGAAAAAGTTTGTTTGAAGCTTGTTTTGAAATGGGGTTAGAACAAACCTTATCTGGTCGAGGGCTTGAGTCACTGCGTCGATTTGGTCATTGGGTTGTTTCTATATCAGAAAATGCTGAGCGAGGTAATACCGTAGAGGCGGTGCGATCACTAGTAAAAGACATTCACTACGAAGATTGGTTGTACGAAACATCACCTAGCGCGAAAGCTGCAGAAATGCGCATGAAAAATGTATCTGATTTATATTCTTGGATTGTGGCTGATTTAGAAGGTGATAATTATGATAAAGAAGAGAAAACATTAAAAGAAGTCGTATTGCGCTTAACACTGCGAGATATGATGGAGCGTGGAGAAGATGAAGATGGTGCTGACCAAGTGCAGTTAATGACATTGCATGCATCAAAAGGCTTAGAATTCCCTTATGTGTATTTGATTGGGGCAGAAGAAGGTATTTTACCGCATCAAACCAGTGTTGATGAAGACAACGTAGAAGAAGAACGTCGTTTGGCGTATGTGGGTATTACGCGAGCAAAAAAAGAACTGACTTTTACATTGTGTAAAGAGCGTCGTCAGTATGGTGAGCTAATTCGTCCCACACCAAGCCGTTTTTTAGAAGAGCTTCCGCAAGATGATTTAGATTGGGAAATGAAAAAACCTAAGCCGACTCAAGAAGAGAGAATGGAAAAAGGGAAAAGTAATATTGCTCATCTGCGTGCTATGTTGAAAAAATAGCCTCTTAATTTAAAGAATAAATAAAAATGCCCACATACCTGATTTGGTATTATGGGCATTTTTGTACCAGTTAAATAAGCGGTACCTAATCTGCGATATCTTACAGTCCTTTGATTAAATGGTCGATTGCAGCAACCAACTCATCATCAGAACAATTCATACAGGTTCCACGTGCTGGCATTGCATTAAAACCGTTAATCGCATGATCTTTTAGAACATCCATACCTTTTGCGATACGAGGAGCCCAATCTGCTGCATTTTGAGTTTTTGGTGCGCCAGCTGCGCCAGTTGAGTGACATGCAATACAAAAGGTGTTGTATACCTGATCACCCGTACGAGGACCAGTTGGTTCTTCAACAACGGGTACATCACTTGCCAAATAGACTTGGCCTACTGGTTTAATTCGCTCAGCAATTGCATCGTCAGCATTGTTTGCAGCAAAAGAGGCTGTTGAAAAAGTTAATGCAGCAACTATTGTGACGATGGTGTTACGAATTGATTTATCCATTAAGCTCACTTTACACTCCCAGTTATTATTATTGGCTTAGCGCCATCTTTTTATTTCATTTACTAAGTAATTAGCAGCATAAGAAAAAATCGCCGCGTTAAGCTTGTGTAAACATTGAGTGATTATATCTGCTTAAATTGTTGCAATAAACCACTAAACCCCAAGAAAATGAGTATAAATACAAAGGAATTGTTTAAAAAGAGACCAAACGACAAAAAAAGCAAAAAAAACACTAGACGAAGGACACCCATATCCGTATTATTCCTCTCCGCCGATAGGGTATACGCCCGTAGCTCAGTTGGATAGAGCGTTGGCCTCCGGAGCCAAAGGTCGAAGGTTCGAATCCTTTCGGGCGTGCCATCCGGAATAGAAATTAAAGGCACAGAAAACGTAACAAAGTAGTGGTGGCTATAGCTCAGTTGGTAGAGCCCTGGATTGTGATTCCGGTGGTCGCGAGTTCGAATCTCGTTAGCCACCCCATTATTTTGGTAACCAAGTTTACTTAGTAAATGAACGTTTCCAGTTTTGATTCAAGTAACATCCCAAGAATCGAAACGAAATTTGTCGGTGAATAGCGCAGCTTGGTAGCGCATCTGGTTTGGGACCAGAGGGTCGGGGGTTCGAATCCCTCTTCACCGACCACTATTTCAATAATCGCAGTAGCGGTTATATAAAAAATTTGTGGTGGCTATAGCTCAGTTGGTAGAGCCCTGGATTGTGATTCCGGTGGTCGCGAGTTCGAATCTCGTTAGCCACCCCATTAATTTTAAGGTAACTAAATTTACTCCGTAAATGATGTTCCCTATTTTGATTCAAGTAACATCCCAAGAATCAAATAAAAAATCGGTGAATAGCGCAGCTTGGTAGCGCATCTGGTTTGGGACCAGAGGGTCGGGGGTTCGAATCCCTCTTCACCGACCACATTTAAAAGCCTCGTCAGAAATGACGAGGCTTTTTTCATTTCTGCGTTATATTATTCTAACCTTCATCACAAAATCATTATTTTAAGTTGTGCTTTTACTCTTCTTTTTCTTCTTCTCTTTCTAAGTTTCTATCGCTTGATTTTACCTTTATTTTGATTATATCCACTAAGTTATAAAGGGTTTTTAGATATTAAATCCTAAATAACCCGCTTAAACCAATTAAACGTTTGCTTATAAATGTTACGACTATTTATGTAAAGTTATCTAAATTAGAACGTAAGCAGTTTTACTTCCTATTTATTTAATTATTAATAACTGGTTGTTTATTATTGATTTTGCGCTTATCTCAATAGCGATAGATATCGATTAAAACGAATGGTAATGATTATTTATGCATCAAAAAGGCATATAGTAGATTTATACTCTTTGATTGTTGCTTTTTTGTGAATAATTGACTACATTGATGTTCTTATCAAGTAACTGCTGTTCATCACAGTTATGAATGGAATCAATATACAGACAGGGCAGGATGCTGCCGAGTAGTCGGAGTCTGATAATGTCACTTTTAGAAGTTAAAAATTTACGTATCGAATACCCATCTCGTCATGGTGTTCATGCCGCAGTAAAATCATTGTCGCTTTCAATAGAGCGTGGAGAGATTGTTGGCGTTGTTGGTGAGTCAGGTGCGGGGAAATCAACAGTAGGTAATGCTGTCATTGATTTATTGAGCCCTCCAGGCGTTATCGCCAGCGGAGAGGTGTTTTTAGATGGTGAGAAGATCTCTGGTCTATCAACAGAAGAGATGCGAAAAGTTAGAGGTTCTAAAATAGGATTTATTTTCCAAGATCCGATGACATCTCTAAATCCTCTATTTACTGTTGAACAGCAAATTATAGAAACCATTCATGCTAATTTGAAAGTATCATCAGAAGAGGCCTATGAGCGTGCCTTGTCTCTTATGAATCAAGTTGGTATACCACAACCTGAAAACCGCCTTAAACAGTACCCACATCAGTTCTCTGGTGGTATGCGTCAGCGTGTTGTGATTGCGATAGCGTTAGCTGGTGAGCCAGATTTAATTATTGCAGATGAGCCAACAACGGCGCTTGATGTCTCTATTCAAGATCAAATCCTAAGTCTTATCCGAGATCTCTGCGTTAAGAAAAACGTAGGTTGCATGTTGGTTACTCACGATATGGGCGTAGTTTCTAACGTTACCGATAAAGTCGCTGTAATGTTTCGTGGGGATTTGGTTGAGTTTGGTAAAACAGAAAAAGTATTGGGTAATCCTGATCATTCATACACACGTAGCTTGATCTCTGCGGTTCCTCGTTCTGATATAAAATTAGACCGCTTTCCTTTGGTAAGTTATATAGAAGAAGCGGTTGAGCATGAATGTATCGATGTAAAAACACATTGGTTAGGACAAAGCCAAGATCAACGTGAATATTCTGGCCCATTGTTAAAAGTGGATAATGTCAGTCTTCGCTTTGTGACGAAAGACTCTATGTTTGAAAGTCGTCGAGAATACGTTCAAGCTTCAGATAATGTCAGTTTTGAAATTCATGAAGGTGAAACCTTCGGTCTCGTTGGAGAATCAGGCTCTGGTAAATCGACCATTGCTCGGGTTATTACCGGTTTATATCCGCCAAATTCAGGATCGGTTACCTTTGAAGGGGTTGATCTTACTGCGCTTAAATCTGAAAAAGAGCGTCGCCCAATGCGTCGTCAAATGCAGATGGTATTTCAAAACCCATATACCTCAATGAATCCACGCATGAAAATCTTCGATATCATCGCAGAACCGATTCGCTTCCATAAATTAACGGGTTCAGAATCAGAAACGCAACAGATCGTTAATGATCTTTTGGATCATGTGGGTCTAGGCCGAATGGCTGCATTGAAGTACCCGCATGAGTTTTCTGGTGGTCAGCGTCAACGTATTTCTATTGCGCGTGCACTTGCTACTCGCCCTCGTTTATTAATTTGTGATGAGCCAACGTCTGCTTTGGATGTATCGGTTCAGGCACAAATCCTCAACTTATTAAAAGATTTACAAGATGAGTTAAATTTAACCATGTTGTTTATCAGCCACGATTTACCCGTTATTCGTCAGATGTGTGATCGTGTGGGTGTAATGCAAATGGGGAAATTGCTTGAAGTTGCCCCAACAGAAAACTTATATACGAACCCACAACACGAATACAGCAAAAAATTAATTTCTCTTATGCCTGAATTTAAAGGGTTAAGAGAAGGGTAACAACGGTGAAAACCGTCTAATAATAAATAAAATACAACAAACTAGGGATTGATTCCCGCATAAGGAGTTATGCAATGAAAACCATTAAGACTAAATTAGCGATCGCGATTATGGCTGCAGGCTTAAGCTTTAGTGCTGCTGCGGCAGATATTACGGTAGCTTATGATGCTGATCCAGTATCTCTTGACCCACATGAGCAACTATCAGGCGGTACACTGCAACTGTCTCACATGGTGTTTGATCCCCTAGTTCGTTATACGCAAGAGTTCGACTTTGAACCTCGTTTGGCAGAAAAATGGGAACGTGTCGATGACAAAACGTTCCGTTTTACGTTACGCAAAGGTGTTAAGTTCCATTCTGGCAATACAATGACTGCAGATGATGTGGTATGGACATTTAATCGTCTTAAAGACTCTGCGGATTTTAAAGCGATTTTCGCACCGTATGAAAAATTAGTAAAAATTGATGATTACACCGTAGAACTTATTTCTAAAGGCGCTTATCCGTTGGTTCTTCAAACCGCGACTTACCTTTTCCCTATGGATAGCAAGTTCTACTCAGGAAAAACTGAAGATGGTAAAGATAAAGATGAAATCGTAAAACACGGTAATTCATTTGCTTCAACGCACATCTCTGGGACTGGTCCATTTGTTGTTAAGTCTCGTGAACAAGGCGTGAAAGTCGTGTTTGATCGTTTTGACGGTTACTGGGATAAAAATTCTCCAGGTAACGTAGATGAGCTGACTTTGGTTCCAATTAAAGAAAATGCAACACGTGTTGCTGCGCTTCTTTCTGGTGACGTAGACGTTATCGCACCTGTGGCACCGAATGACCATAAGCGAGTGAAAAACACCAAAGGTATCGATTTAGTAACGCTACCAGGTACTCGTCTAATTTCATTCCAAATGAATCAAACAAGCAACGAAGCATTAAAAGATGTACGTGTTCGTCAAGCTATCGTTCATGCAATCAATAACGAAGGTATCGTTAAGAAAATCATGAAAGGCTTTGCGACAGCGGCCGGTCAGCAATCTCCTCCAGGTTATTCTGGCTATGATGCTGATTTAGTTCCACGTTATGATCTTAAAAAAGCAAAAGAGTTGATGAAAGAAGCGGGTTACGAGAATGGCTTCAAACTTAGCATGATGGCGCCAAATAACCGCTATGTGAATGATGCAAAAATCGCTCAAGCTGCGGCAGCAATGCTGTCTAAGATCGGAATCAAAGTGGATCTTAAAACGTTGCCAAAAGCACAATACTGGCCTGAATTTGATGTTTGTTCTGCGGACATGATGATGATCGGTTGGCACTCAGATACAGAAGATTCAGCGAACCTTACTGAATTCTTAACGATGACTCGTAATGAAGAAACGGGTAAAGGTCAGTATAACTGTGGTCACTATTCAAACCCTGAAGTTGACAGTCTAATTGAAGCGGCAAACGTAGAAACGGATCCTGCAAAACGCAGTGAAATGCTGAAAACAGTGGAAGACACGTTGTATAACGACGCGGCGTTTGTTCCTCTGCATTGGCAAAATCTTGCATGGGGTGCAAAATCAAATATTGATATTCAACCAATTGTTAACTCGATGGAATACCCATACTTTGGTGACTTAGTTGTTAAGTAAGTACTAACTATATAATCAATTAGGTTGCTTTGAATGAGTCAAAGCAACCTTTGTTTATAATAAAAAGCAAGACCAACAATATGTTAGGCATGAAATGTTATCATGTCATTCTTAGGATAGATTAAGGGGACAAGGAATGTTTACGTTTCTGGTCAAGCGCCTGTTTCAGGCTCTGATAGTGATGTTTGTGATCAGTCTGGTTGCGTTTTCCATTCAAGATAACTTGGGTGACCCGTTACGTGAATTGGTTGGACAATCAGTTTCAGAATCCGAGCGTCAAGCTCTGAGAGATGATCTTGGGTTAAATGACCCATTCGTCACAAAGTATACTCGTTTTATTACTAATGCGGTTCAAGGTGACTTGGGCACGTCTTACTTCTTTAAAAAACCAGCGGTTGAAGTCATTCTTGATAAGCTCGTTGCCACTCTTGAATTGGTGTTGGGATCGGCGTTAATCATTATCTGTTTATCGATACCTCTTGGTGTGTATTCTGCGATTCATCCCAAAAGCTTTTTTACCAAAGCGATCATGGCGTTCAGTAGTATTGGTATTTCCATACCGGTCTTCTTAACGGCAATCATGCTGATGTATGTGTTTTCTATTGAGTTAAATTGGTTACCGTCTTATGGGCGAGGAGAGACTTATAATTTGCTCGGTTGGGAATCTGGATTCTTTACCATTGATGGCTTGGCGCATTTAGTATTGCCATGTGTGTCTCTTGCCTCAATTATGCTGCCTTTATTTATTCGTTTGGTTCGCTCAGAAATGATCGAAGTACTGAGTTCTGAATACATCAAGTTTGCAAAAGCAAAAGGCATCGCAACAAACAAAATTTATTATCAACATGCGCTTAAAAATACCATGTTACCGGTACTTACTGTGGGTGGTGTTCAAATAGGTACGATGGTGGCTTATACCATTCTTACTGAAACTGTATTCCAATGGCCGGGTACTGGTTTCTTATTTTTAGAAGCGATTAACCGTGTCGATACTCCATTGATTACGGCTTACGTTATCTTTGTAGGTTTGATCTTCGTCGTAACTAATACGATTGTCGATTTGTTATATGGATTAATTAACCCAACGGTAGATATTACAGGGAAAGGAGCGTAATCATGAACACGACAACTAACCACGTTCCAACGCGTTGGGAACGATTTAAATCATCAGATTTCTTGTACTATTTCTTACGTGACAAAGTAGCAATGTTTAGCTTTGCTGTTTTTGTTGTGTTTGTATTAGGGGCGCTACTTTCACCCGTTCTAGCACCAAGTAATCCATACGATCTAAGTTCTATCGACATTATGGATTCAGAATTGCCACCTTCTTGGATGGAAGAAGGAGATGAACGTTTTCTTCTCGGAACTGATGACCAGGGTCGAGATGTACTCTCAACGATTCTTTATGGTTCACGTTTATCATTGACGATTGGTTTTCTAGCGGTAGCAGTACAACTGACTCTCGGTATCGTTATTGGTCTTTCTGCGGGCTATTTCGGTGGACGAATTGATAGTTTCTTAATGCGCTTTGCGGATGTGCAGTTATCATTCTCAACCATGATGGTTGCGATTATCGTTTCAGCCATTTTTAAAGCCAGTTTTGGAACGGAATTCTTTAGTCAGTATGCGGTGATCATGTTGGTTGTGATTATTGGTATTGCTGAATGGCCACAATATGCACGTACTATTCGCGCCTCTGTATTGGCTGAGAAACAAAAAGAATACGTTGAAGCGGCTAAAGTGATGGGGTTCCGTTCGCCAAGAATCATGTTTCGCCATATTCTGCCGAACTGTTTGTCTCCTATTTTGGTTATCTCTACGGTACAGATTGCAAATGCGATTATGTCCGAGGCGGCTCTGTCCTTCTTAGGTTTAGGCCTACCGGTAGACCAACCTTCATTAGGCTCATTAATCAGTATTGGTTTTAACTATATCTTCTCTGGGTCGTGGTGGATTACCGCTTTCCCTGGGTTAGTCTTAGTGACCCTCGTTCTTGTGATTAATTTACTGGGCGATTGGCTGAGAGACGTGTTTAATCCTAAAATTTATAAGGGTTAATAGAAGAAAGCATATAGAAAGCGGTGATTGAATCATCGCTTTTTTTTGTTGTGTATAACGTGAATAGTGTCTTACAAACTAAGATTACCGTCTTATTTTGTTGTTTTATTGACTAATTTGCCGCTTTTACTGGCAATAGTTAGCTTAGTTGTTAGGATCATCCTGTGTGTTTAAATATTTTAAAGCGAGTATTTGAATTAAACCAAAACAGAGAGCTAAGGCTCGAAGTGAGGAATAATGAGTAGAAATAAGGATAAGTACAGTATAGATAACACGGATTATACTGTTGGACAGGATAACGTTCAAAAATGGGGATTGGATATTCATAATACCGTCTTCGGCATTAGTGCTGGTTTAATTGCACTCTTCTTAATTGCGGTTGCTGTGACTGATCCAGAAACCGCGAAGACGGTTCTAAATGGTTTAAAATCACAGATTATCAATGCATTTGATGGTTTGTTTATGTGGTCTGCGAATATCTTTGTGATTTTCTGCTTAGCATTGATTGTGTCTCCATTCGGTAAAATTCGCCTTGGTGGTGATAAAGCCAAACCAGATTATTCAATGATTTCTTGGATAGCGATGCTATTTGCCGCAGGCATGGGTATTGGTCTTATGTTTTGGGGGGTTGCTGAACCTGTTGCTTACTTTACCGGTTGGTTTGGAACGCCATTAGGTGTTGAAGCTTATACTCCAGAAGCAAGACAACTCGCGCTTGGTGCGACCATGTTCCACTGGGGTATTCACCCGTGGGCTATTTATGGTGTCGTCGCTTTATCATTGGCCTTCTTTTCTTACAATAAAGGCTTACCGCTTTCTATGCGTTCAATCTTCTATCCAATTTTAGGGGATCGTACATGGGGGTGGCCTGGTCACATTGTTGATATTCTTGCCGTTCTTGCTACCTTATTTGGTCTTGCGACTTCTCTAGGTCTTGGTGCTCAACAAGCAGCAAGTGGTTTCCAGCATGTGTTTGGTATTGAAGGTGGCTTAGGTTTACAAGTCGCGATTATTTTCATTGTTACGTTACTTGCCGTTGTGTCGGTAATGCGCGGTATTGATGGCGGCGTAAAAATCATCAGTAATATTAATATGATCATCGCGATTGTGTTGGTTGCTTTTGTTGCTTTAGTGACCTTTGCGGTTTCTATGGGGACAATTCCAACAACGATCATCGGTTATATTGAAAATATTATTCCGTTGAGTAATCCAAGTGGTCGTGATGATGAAGCGTGGATGCACGGTTGGACAGTGACTTATTGGGCGTGGTGGATTTCATGGTCTCCATTTGTTGGTATGTTTATCGCTCGAGTATCTCGTGGTCGTACAGTTCGTGAGTTCTTGATCGCGGTATTAGTGGTTCCAACTGTCTTTACTGTGCTATGGATGTCTACTTTTGGTGGCGTTGCGATTGATCAAATTATTAATAATGTGGGTACATTAGGGACTGATGGATTAACCGACGTCTCTCTTGCTATGTTCCAAATGTTTGATGCTCTGCCTATGGGTAATATTTTATCTATGATTGCTGTTGTTCTGGTATTGGTATTCTTTATTACCTCATCGGATTCAGGCTCATTGGTTATCGATAGTATTACCGCTGGTGGTAAAGTTGATGCGCCAATTCCACAACGTGTTTTTTGGGCGTTCATGGAAGGTGCAATTGCCGTTGCTCTATTATGGGTCGGTGGAACACAAGCGGTTGAAGCGCTTCAAGCGGGTGCGATTTCTACCGCATTGCCGTTTACCATTATTCTATTAGTGATGTGTGTCAGTTTGCTTATGGGCATGAGAACAGAGAAACACAATCGTTCTTAATGTTTGAGTAACTGATAAATAAAAAGCCGATGAGGATTATTATCTTCATCGGCTTTTTTATTTCTTGCGGTTTCTATTGCTTAATTATTGCCAGATTTTTCTGATCGGGTCATTTTCAGAGAAATGGTAGCGGATTTGAGCTTGAAACAGTTCAGCGGTTGCTATGGCATCGGTTAACGCATGATGCGGGGCATATGCTGGTAAACCATAGCGTGAGCGGCTATTGGCTAACCGAATGGATTCAGGGCGCTTTCCTTTAATCCAATTAATTAATCCTTTCGCTTGCTCTTGTTGAAAGTCCCCTTCAATTTGCATCGTATCGACGATAGGAAAAACGATGCCTTCGCCAATAAGATTACGCAAATTGATATCAAAGAAGTCACGTTCGATTTTACGATAATGAACCACGACCACTTTGCCTGCCAATGCATCCAATACTTTCTCTAAAATACGGCGTAAATCAGGGGCACCTTGTAAATCTGAGTGAGTGATGCCATGAATAACGACTGAGTTTTCTTCTAGGCTATCTTGTGCTTTAACAAACCAATGTTGCGATTCACGACAACGAATACGCTCTAAGGTAAACGGAACTAATCCGATACTAATGATACTGTTTTGGTTTGCATCTAACCCTGTGGTTTCAAAATCTAAAGCAACAAACTCAATATCTTTGAGTGGTGTTTCTTCTTCATAAGTCCCCGTTTGGTAGAAATTTTTAAGGCGCTGATCTTTACTTGCTTCGTATTTATGAGTAAAGAAAGCGGTCCAGTTTAAAATTTCTTGATGAGTGTTAGAAATCATTATTCACTCCTAGAATTTGCTGGCGCTATAGCGAAATTTAAGGAAATTTTGTGCATTGCTGAGTACTTGGAACGCATCCTTTAAATTTCGGCGTTCAAAATCAGACATGTTTTCAGGCTCAATATTATTATCTGGTTCAATGTTTGCTTCGACATCTAACGCTTGGTGACGTAAACGAACCAAAGAAATCAATTCCATCGCATGATGTAAATCTCCGCCTTTTGATTTTGGCAGAATACCGGCTTCAATAATGTCATCTAAACGTTCAAAGGAGTTTTGGGCTTGAGAGCCAATAGCCAAAGCATGAACACGAATAAGATCAGCAAGAGGGGCGGTTCCGCGACGTTTTAAGTTGATCGAGTTATTATGGCGACCATCTTTCTCCATCACGAAGTCTTTAAAGAACCCCAGTGGTGGCGTTCGGCGTAAGCCGTTTCGAGCAAGACAAGCAAGGAAACGATTGTTCTTTTTCGCACGACGAACAATAAAGCCATTTAACTGCTCAGCCCATTTAGTACGGCCATAAACGCCATTTAAATCGAAGAAGATAGAGCTGTTTAATAATGCCTGAGGATCTGGGTTATCAATCCAGTCAGCAAAGCATTCTTCCCATTCCGATTGAGTTTTACGCCATTCAGGATTGGTTGCCATGATATCGCCAGTACAATAGGTATAACCACACGCCGCTAAACCATCACAAACAAAAGCTGATAAGGCTTTAAAATAGTCACCGTGTTCGGCTTCATTGTAGTCATTGTCTAAAATAATCGCGTTATCTTGGTCAGTTACAATCAGTTGTTCATCGCGAGCCATTGATCCTAATGCTAAGAAACAATAAGGCACAGGCGGTTGACCTAATTCTTCTTCAGCGAGCTCTAATAAACGTTGTTTGAAGCTGCGACCAATTTCAGACATCGCGCTACCCACCATATGTGAGTTGGCGTCTTCGTTTACCATTCGTACAAAACAATCTTTAAGTTGAGCAGAAAGAATAACGAGATCTTCGATGGTTTGTTGTTGGAAGATACTGCTCACAAATAACAGGCTATTTTGAGATTCATAACGCACGATATCAGAGACTTCAAGTACGCCAATAGGCTGCTTATTACGAAGTACAGGAAGATGATGAACGTTGTAGCGCAACATCATCAACATCGCTTCAAATACATAAGCGTTGTGATCGAGTGAAATCAGCTCTGTCGACATGACTTCTGAAACCGGAGTATCAAAATCTAGTCCGCAGGCGAGGACTTTGGTGCATAAATCACGGTCAGTAATAATGCCAACAAAGTCGTTATCTTCTTCATCGGTATTGATTTCTGGATCGGTAATTAAAACCGCTGACACATTCTCTTCTGCCATGGTTTTTGCGGCAGATTGAATGGTTTCATATTTGGTGATCATAACGGCTTCACGAGTCAGCAATGTTTTTACTTTTGATGTCGTTAAATCATTGGCGTCATCATGATTACTTTCAACGGCTTGCTTTAGACGAGTGGCATCTTCCACTTCAACGAAATCTGAGAATTCATCATAACGTTCACAATAATCATCAAATACAGATTCAGGAATACAATAAAGAAGAGAATCTTTAAGTGCTTTGGCTGGGAAGCGAACTTTATTATTCATTAATAAGCCCATTTGACCAAAAATACTGCCTTCATCCAGCCGGTTATAGAGTTCCCCATTACGACGATAGACTTCTATAATCCCACTGCGAACCATGTAGAGGTCTTTGATCTCATCACCAAAGCCGATCACCATACTCTCTGCACGGTAATAAGAAATTTCAACGCTTTGGGCGGCTTCTTTTATCGCCTCTTCAGGTAATAAACTGAATGGAGGGTATTGAGATAAAAAATGTTGGATCTCTAACAGTTCAACTTCCATGTGCCACTCGACATAAATAAAGGAGGATAGGCTATAATTTTAGTTTATCGCCTTATGGATAGCCATTTTATTCTATTAAATTACGCGATATGAAAGCATTGGAAATAGGATCTCGGATCTGAAACACAACTTTTGCTATGCTGATAATATTGTTAACGCTGCTTGGGGAAGTCAGATGACTAAATTAATAAACAAAACAGCACTCTCATTTATTGTGCTCAGTAATGTCGTCGTAGTGACAAGCGCGTATGCGAATATAAATTTAACCGATTATTTAACGACAAAAAAAAGTGCCTTAATGTCGGTGTGTGTGCCTAAAGCGTCTACGGCAATGAACGAATTGTCGGAGTCTTGCCCGATTGGTGAAGGGTTATGGGGAAACCAGTCAGCAAAGCATGACGAGGGTGACAGTGAGTTTTGGATTCAATGCGGTCTTTTTCGTAAGACAATCGATGATGCAGTTATTTCTCGACTTAGTGAGGCGGTGAATGCGCCCATTAATATGAAAAAAGAAGGCGATTTAAATCGCTGTTTGATTGGACCTTACCTAGATTACACCACCGCCAGTAAATCATTAGCGACTTTACAGCGTGAGCGTTTATTTAAGCTTGCTACGTTGAGAGAAGTGGATCTTTCTACCATACCAAAACCGGAGATCACCCCTGAAGTGGTTGCAGAGCCGAAACTTGATCCGATCACGATTCGCAAAGCCGTGATGATCAATCAAACGCATTTTGTTGTGCCATTTAGTCATGACACCACGGAAGGTTTTTACATGGAAGGTAAAATGCCATGGCTACGAGCAACGGCACAGCACGCCCAAGAGATCTGCCAACAGATAGATATGAATTTAGTTACTAAAGAGCAATGGAAAATATTGGCTGATTCTACGATAATGAAAAAAGATAAATGGCCAATGCAATTGCCTTATTGGGGAGCTAATGATTTAGGTCTCTTTAAAGACGGTTCGACCAAAAAATTAAAAAACACGTCCATGTTGAATGTGGTGTGTACTAAAAAGACAGAAGGTGACGTTGTTGGAAATCCAATTTAAAGGTCGTTGGGACAGTAAGTCTCTGGCGGAAAATCTACAAGAAGCATTAGAAACACTGGAAGAAGAGTTTGGCGTAAAAGCGTTATCAGATATTACGTTGAGTATTTGCTTAGAAGATGAGCATAAAGAAGAGTTAGCATTATTAAGTCCAACAGGACGAGCGTTAGAGTTAATCGTTATTAATAATCCTCGTGATGTGAATGACGGTGAGAAAGCGCCAGTTCTTGAGTTTAAACCTCGGAGCTAATACTTTTATACCGACATAAAAAATCCCAGTCGTTGCTGGGATTTTTTGTTTCTACCAATCTTTTCTTCTATTAAACCAGCACTCTTTAGCGACGTATTGAAATTCTTCATACGATAAACATTCTAAGATCGTATCTACCGCCTTGCCATTCATGAAGGTAACAAATAAATCATACAGACTCATGGCTTCTTCATAATCGTTTTTATTGATGGCAAAAAGAAAAATCACGTGTGCAATCTTTCCGTTTCCCCAGTCGACGCCATGTGGAGAAATAATGGTGTATACCTTTGTCTCATTGGCTAATAACCCCAGAGAGTGGGGAATGGCAATCCCTTCTCCTAATATGGTTGAGGTAATGTTTTCACGTTCAATCACCGAGTCATAAAACTCAATAGGGGTGATATTGTCTTCTGTAAAATGTGCGGTGAATTTTTTTAACAGCTCAGCTTGTGTCGTTGGTTCTGATAGGACTGAAAAATAACGTTGATCAAAAAATTTATCCAACATGTAAGGGTGGGAGCGATTCATTAATATGAGTTTATTAACCTGCTCTAATTGAAAGCTTGTTGGTAACGGCGAAATAGTAATGGTCGGTCTGTTTTTTTGAGAGACTTTTTCTGTAGAAATAACAAAATCGGCATCCACTTTGGTTAGCGATTCATACTCTCTTACTGAATCAATTTTTTGAATATCTAATTGAGGTAAGGAGCGAAGTAATTGTGATTCTAATAACCGCATAATCGAAGTGCCAGAATCACACACTAACAATGCTTTTGGCGGCTGTTGTTCTTCTAAAGCAAAGTTACGCTCTAGGCCTACACCTATATGCATAACGAGATAACCAACCTCACCATCTGGGATCAAATGTTTTCCCCAATAAGAAATAGCGGCAACCGTCATATCGTAGGCCAAAGGATAATAGCGCTTGATATGATCCACTAACGGATTAGGTATCGTAATTTGGTATTTTACGCGCAATATCATGGTGGTGATATGACACAGTAAATCACGCTTTAATAGCTCATCATTACGTAAATCATAATTGTAGTGTTCGTTTACATAATCTAATAAAAAATGCGTTAACTCTAATTGTTCAGTGTATTTTTCAGTATCGACAATCGTGACTCCTGTTACTCGGCGAGCCGCAATTTGAATACTCAAATAATCAATTTCTGATTGAGGAAGAGGGGCACCAAGTAAGACTTCAATCGTTTTACTTAGATCGAGGGCCGCGTTTTGCGCTTCATTACTGATTTTTGGTTGATGTACGTGGTGGATCACTGAATTTAACTTGAGTCGATGCAGAGTGATGCCGCAATACACCAATAAATGATGCAACCCTTCATCGGTTAATCGGATGTGGTTTTGATTAATTAACGTCAGCAAATCTTCTTTTAATGAGGGTAAATTAATCTCAGGAAAGAAGTGGTCACAGACATTAATAAAAGTGCGATCACTGGGTTTAAACTGAAATAAAACATGAGCGATACAGGCTCGTATCGCTTGCTCTTCCCCAAAAAGTTTCAGGCCATGATGGGCTTTACTTACTATCTCTAAATTGTATTGTTCTAAGATTTCTCGGATTTCTGTCATGTCCGCCTGTAAAGAAGTTCGACTAACAAACCACTGATTGGCTAAATCGTCTAACTTACATTCTTCCTCTTGAGAGAGAAGGCGCATGATTAAGTACACAACGCGATCTTTAGCGTTACGAGGGGAGGTCTTCATCTTTTGAGTCTGTTTTTCAATATCAGAAAATCGAGCTTTGTCGTAAATATCGAAATGATAACCCGTTCCACGCTGGTGCTGAATTTGAGCGCCATAAGAGGCTAAAATATCGTTTAATGCAGAGATATCAGTACGTATGGTTCGAGTTGAAATATCACAACGCTGTGCCAGTTCTTGTTGAGGAAGCGGTTCATGTCTAAGTGCTTCGAATATGGTATTAAGGCGTGGATAAGGCAGTTGAATCATAAGAGAACCGAGTTAAGTTAAGTCATTTTTATTAACAATAATATCAACCAGTTTTAAGTAACTAGATATCAATATTTATTGAATGTGTGATTCTTATCTTGAGTTATTTTTTTCGACTAAAAATAAGTCGGTGTATCAATAAAATAAAAAAGCCAGATCTCTGGGGGCAGCGATCTGGCTTGGAGGAGCAAACTTAGTTAAGCAGTTTTTTAGTCATTTCTAATAGAGTTGTTACGTCTGTTGGGCGTGTATTCCCTGTTGCTTTATCAATAATAGAGCTATAGATGTGAGGAATAATTTTACTTACGCCCGCATCGAGTGCGATTTGCATGATTTCTTCGTAGTTTTCTAAATCAATCCCGCCCGTTGGCTCCAACCAAAAATCTTGCTCTGCACAGGCTTTAGCGACATACGCAAATTCTTCACGACTTTCTAGGCCACCCATTGGGAAGTATTTAACAGAGCTTCCGCCCATGTCTTTTAGCATCGCAATTGCCGTTTCTACAGGAACAATGGCATCTTCAGAGCGAGAGCTTAATGGCCCGGTTGAGATTTTAACCATTCCCACTGTACCGGTTGGTGAAATTAAGCCGTTAACAATACTTTTATCTTGTCCAACTAATGCTCGGCTTGTTGCGACACCCGTAAACACTTGGTTGATGTGTTGTGGCTGAACGTGTTGAGAAATAAGAGACACCATCATTGATTGATTTGGGTCGCCTGCGCCTAGGCCAACAGATACGGCATTGTTGGTTGCTTCGCTGTATTTTTTCATGTCGCTAACCGCGGCGTCAACGTCTGGGTAATTTTTTGATAATACACCGACGAGGACATGGCCTTCCGCAGCGTCATAAATTTCGCCCGCATTATCAACAGATCCTGCTAATACATTCAGGCATACACGATTCTTGTAGAAATTAGCTTTTAAAGTCATGGAGTGTCTCTCTTAAAATAATGCGTTAATTTTTAGGAAAATAGTATTCAGTTGCGTTGAGTTAACGCTGCGAACATCAATTTCGATAATGCCTTCGTTGGCTTTGTAACCACGGCAATACACCGCAGGGTTACCATTTTGAAGTTGTTTTACAATTTCAGTGGTGGTGGTTTGAAGCTCATCATGATCAAACGCGATTTCTGCTCGCGCAATATCACGACCAGCACTGTCCCAAACCACGCGAGATTTCACCCCATTAATCGAATTGATGTCGCTAATGAATGTTTCCATTTTTGCGACCATTTCTTGGCCCGATTCTTTTTCTACCGTGAGATAATCGGTAATTGCGTGAGTTAAGCCTAATATGCCTTCTTTACCGACTTTCATTGCTCGGCCAATACCTTGAGATTGTTTTCTTACCCAGTTGATATAGTGTGTTTTACCGACCACTAATCCACTTGTTGGGCCTTCAATGGCTTTAGCGCCACTGTAAATAACAAGATCTGCACCCATAGCAAAATAACCTTGTAGATCTTCTTCTGCAGCCGCATCCACAATTAAGGGTAAGTCATGTTTTTGGGCGACAGCGACGGCTTGTTCAACCGTTAAAATACTTTTTTGAACACAATGATGAGACTTAATGTATAAGATAGCGGCGGTGTTTTTTGTTATTGCCGCTTCTAACTGTTCTGCTGAACATTCATTGGCATAACCTGCCTCTTTGATCGTACCGCCACCCAGAGTAACCATGGTGCCAACTGGTGCACCAAAATTCACGTTATGGCCTTTTGGTAGTACAATTTCAGAAGGCACATCATGGGCGTGGGCGTGTAAATTTTCTAATCGATATTGGCTGTCTTTTACAATCACAGCAGCAACGGATTGAGCGATGCCAGCAGAAGCACAAGAGACAACGACAGCGGCATCAACATTAAGAATATTTGCAATGTATTCTCCGGTTTTGATCACTAAGTCTTTCATATCAAAATATTGACCAAGTCCTTCTGTAACTGCATTTACAACGTCTTCATTTGGCGTTGAAACCCCTAATGCAGTCATGCGACCTGACGCATTAATTACTTCCGTAAGACCGTATTTATCATGAATTGAAGACATTGGTTTGTTCTCCGTGTTGTGTCGTAATAAGTTTGCCTGCAACAATGCTGGCTAAAGGTAAAAAGGATTCTTCACCTTGGCGAGTACCTTGTTCTGAGTCTTCAAAAGTACAGGCTTCATGGTGGATATTAAAAATCGTGATATCGGCGTCTTGGCCTATTTCTAACGTGCCTTTGGTTTTCATTTTTAGTGCATTGGCGGCATTGATAGTGACACAATCAATCACTCGATCCATGGGCAAACCGATACTTAAAAATTTCGACATGATGTGAGATAGACTGCGTACCGGTCCTGAAATTCGGTTTTTACAATAAATATCAGAACTGATCGTGTCTGGATAAATGCCTTTTTTAATTGCTTGCTCTGCAACATCAAAACTAAAGCTAGCACCGCCATGGCCAACATCCAAAATAACGCCACGTTTGATGGCTTTTTTCATTGATTCTTTTAATTCACCCTCAGGGGTTAGAATTCGATTTGGCTTTCCGTTATAGCAGTGTGTAATGATGTCGCCTTTTGTTAGTAACTCGGCAATATCATCTAAATTTGGTGGATTATTTCCAACGTGTACCATCAAAGGTAGGTTGTTATTTTGAGCCTGCATTTCTTTGGCTCTGATCAGTGGTGCCAATCCGTTATTTTTTACAACGCTGCCGCTCATTCTTGCTTTTATGCCAACAACAAAGTCTGAATGTTTAGTGATGGCAGTTTTCGCGGCGTCTAAACTAATGTCACTCATGTCAGCGAGTTCATCTTGTCGCAATAAACCGATGCGAGAGATATTTAAAATACTGTATACGTTAGTGGCACTTTGTTGAGTTAATCGATAAAAATCATCGACATCATCAGCACCGACACTGCCGGCATCAACCACGGTAGTCACGCCATGAGTGACACCGATTAAATCGGGTTCGTCGTTATAAATTGGCGATGATGGGTAACAATGCGTGTGTGAATCAATCCAACCCGCGCTAAGGAAATGTAACCCTTTTAAATCAACGGTTCTTATCGCAGCGTCGTTAATATCAGATTCAACCCGCGCTATTTTTTCATTTAGAATTGCGACATCAACAAGGCCGCCATTCACTAATTTTCCGTTTTTTATCAGTAAGTCATACATAACTCTTACCTGTGTGACGTAATGCTCTCTCTAATTGAAAGAGCATTATCGAGATGGATTAACCAATAGCGACTGGGAATAGAGAACCGAACACCATCGCACCAATAATAGCGCCACCAGTGATTGGTTTTTTCCATTGGTAGAACGCAAGCGCACCAATCAATGAACCAATACCAATTGGAATAGAAGCCGCAATCGCAGACAGAACAATCAGAGGACCCAAGAAGCGACCTGATGAATTACCTGCGCCCATCATGACATCAGCGCCGTAGGTTGAGTTACTTTGCCCAACGGTGTATTTACGAGCTAGAATGATGATGTAACCAATTGCCACACCTAATAGAAAACCAACAATCAATGAAGCAATAAAGTTTTCTAATGGGTAAACAATACCCGCGCCCAGTAAAAGAGCCGGAACGCCTAAGCCAACCCCTGTTTGAATTGCGCCACCAATGTCTAAAATACCGACGAGTGACCCTTCAATGATTCGAGCAAATAAGAAACTCGCACCAAAAGCGGCGACGGCGCCATAAACACCCGTGTCCATTCCTGCACGTAACATTGATACAAACGCGACTTCATTGAATGCGCCAATGCCGTATAAGTAGTACATGTGTGTACCGGCAAACACGCCAGAAGACAGCAGACCGACGAAGAAAGGGAAAGACCAATCTGCGTACCAAAAGTTATTCTTTAATTTATCGTCCATTTTCAACTCCTGACTTACTGATTGCCGCTAAGGGTGGTGTGTACGCTCTCTAACCAAGTAGGAACGGTGAGCCTGAAAGACTCGATAAGTTCAAGGTCAAATCCACGGAAGAAGGCGCTCATAACAAATAGAGTGATAACCGCTGCAAGCATGATTTTGGTTACTTTATTCCAACCACCATCTTCAACACCTTTACCAATCAAGATACCAAGAACAAGCCCAGGTACGGCATTACCCATGATCATTTGAGCCAAACCACCAAAGATAGTTGCCCAAAAACCAGAGCGACGACCGGCGTCAATAGCGGCTAACCAGAAGATAACGGGCATCGCAATATTGACGAGTAAGTTAGCGGCAGGAACGAGTACTTTTACCGCGGTAATTTGTAGACTTTCAGGAACGGCGGATGCCGTCGAGTTTAAGAATGCAACAACAACCATGCCGATGATGCCACACGCAATGCCCATCTTTTTCGGGTCGTGCATTGTCTCAGCGACATTTTTGTTTTTGAACATTAGGGCAGCTGCACCCCAATGAGGAATAATTCGGTGGTCAACATCTTGAGTGAAAGCACCCGCTGCAACAGAAGACGCCCATGCGTTAAAGAAGAAGCCAAGGCCAAAAGAAAAGTGAGATGCAGGATCGCCTTCACAAGAGTTAAGTTCGCCAAGAGTACGGAACGCGCCCATACCTTGAACCGTTGGAGCGTGGAACATACGTGCGGCACCAACACCGACGCCAACGCCCACTAAAGCCCCTATAATTAGAGACTTCATTAATATAATTAAGAACATCTATATATACCTTCCATTTGTATACTTAAATAAGTTTTTCTATTTAAAGTAAATAGGTGTTTATATTGATTTAAAATCCAGTTGGTCAATATTAATTATGGTGACATTAACGGTGACATCTAAAGTTACTGAATAAGAAGTTTTATTTCGAGGTAAAAAGAAAAACATAAACTTTTCTATTCTTTCTTTTTTCTCCGCATTAATTAATTTCACATCAACAGGTTCTATACGTAAAATAACTTGCTCGTTATCTTTTAGAATTGTTTTTTGAATATTATTTAATGCGGAACTGAAAGCGGCTTGTTTTGTATTTCCATTACCACTAACCGTAACGGTTGTTGTAATCGATTCTTTCATATTTAGCTTCTGTATTTTTTAACGAATGCTTCGACCAATCGTTGGCCTAGCTCTTCTTTATCCATGAAGCCAAAACCAAGTACGTTAAAGCCTTCATTGATTGCGGTTACGCCTTCTTCAACAGAGCGCATACCATATTTTGCTTTGTAGCCGTATTTGTTTTGCGCTGTGATTGCACCTGCACCGCCACTGCCACAAAAAGAGATACCGAAGTCCGCTTGCTCTTCGTTCATAACATCACCAAGCTTCATGTCGGCAGCCATACCAGGGATCACAGTAACAGAACCACCTGCGGCTTCTACGCCTAAACCTACTTTTTGTCCTTTACCTAAACGGTCGCCGATCACTACTTTTATATTCGTCATGTTATGCTCCTAATTCTTCAGTTAATTCGTTTTCTTTTGCCACTTCAAAGTGAACAGATAATAAATATGATTCTTCGTATGCTAATGTCGGAAACAGACTCACGACATCTTCGGCTAATTTATGTGATGATTGTGATATTTCATCAAACATTTCAATTTCAACTTCGGGTAACGATTCATGAGTATGAGATCTAATTACCATTGCTTTTAAATGAGAAAAAAGCATTTGTTTCTGAACACTGTCTGGAAATATATTCTCAGCTCTTAAAATAGAAATTACTTTATTGAACGTTGAATCTACTTCTTCAGTGAATAACTCTTCATTAATGTCTAGAGTATTACTATCCACGTTTTATATTTCCTTTAAATAATAAACTTTGCTATCCAAACTTGATGATTGAAGCATATAAGTGGAAGAGGAAAGTGAACAGGGAGAGATTTTCCACTTTGAAGTGGAAATGAGTAATGGTGTGCGGATACAGGTCAAACTTTTTATTTTATTTACTTAAATATTAATTAGTTACAAATGAGTGGTTGTGGAAATAAGAAAGGGAAGTAAAAAAAGGTGTGGTGAGTTTTGTGATTTAGATTCCGTTTTATATTTGAGTTGGAAGCGAAAGAGGAATGAAAAGGCAGATATAATAAACCCCGACAAGTGCCGGGGTTTTGTTGGGTCTTTAAATTTTATTCAAATTAGAGTGACTTAATTTTCTTCATTGTAATCGTTGATTTTTTTGTACCATCTAAATTTAACGTATCACGAATTAATAAGCCTTGATCCCAGTTTTTTCCAGCAGGGATGTAAGTAAAGCGATTGATTTTAATATTATTAGGATCATCGGTAGAATTTTTATCATTCCAACGAACAGTACTGTTTAATTGATCGAGTGTTGCTTTTGAGTCGCCAGCGTCATTCGTGCCAAACCACCATAAGTCTTTAGGTGATAGTTGCGCGTATGTGTGGGTTTTATTGATAAAACCTAAAGTACCACACTCTTCACCTGTCATGGTTAAACCGGTTTCAGTGAATGTCATTTTAGCAACGGCAATACTTTTATTTGCACATAATTCACGACTTTCCCATGTGCCGATGAAGTCAACGTAACGATCTTGCCCTAATGCTTCAACAGGGTATAAGAAAGAAATTCGTTCACTGATACGACCGGGATATGGGCTGTTATCTAAGTATTTTTTACTTGTCGTATTAATATAAACATCCGTAATTGGATCATAGGTACCAGAAATGGTTTCTTCGAGCATATAGCTACCATCTTGCTCATCAGAATCATCACGCTCTAAAACTTCAAATTTACTTAGAGCTTGTTCTGTACAGTTTTTAGCATTCATACACTCAAAAGCATCACCCATTTTAGAAATTTCAATCCATGGTTCATTTATGTCTGAAATTTGTTCTTTGTTTGGACTTATGAATGAATATTGGTATTTATTATCCAAGTTATAAAAATAATTATATCTTTCGTCAGTGACCGTAATGCGATTACCATCGCATGTATTATATTCATTACCATCCGTTTCTACTGTGTTGAAAATACCATCGTTATCTAAACAAGTTAGATAGTCAGCAACATAGTGACCACTAATTGATGAATCATTACTGCCTTTACGGACAATCAGATTATTATCGGCTAAGGTAAAAATCATGCTCGATGTTTTTTCAAATAAATTACGTGGATTTCCTTGAGAATCAGTTAAAGTACGATCAACATTGATAACAAGGTCGAACTCTTGATTTGCACTATTACGTATACGTTGCGTTGAATCCCTTGATACAAATGTCCAATTTGAACCGCGAGACCAATGGGATAGATTTACATCAGAGCCGCGTGGAATGTTTGCTAAAGATGATTGCATGTGTGTTGTTGCATCATCTTGTGATACTAATGCTGTTATGGCAGGATTAAGTGCTGTTGCAACGGCAAGTAAAGATGCTTCATCATCAAGCGTGGCTTCTTTTAATTCAGTAGCCGCAACTGATAAATCTTGGGGTAAAGTGATTTCCTTTATTAGGACTGCCTGTCCTGTTTTAATTAGTGTACTTGTTCCTTCACCAACAGTCAGTAATAGCCTTGCCAAATTTACAGCACGTTGGTATGTACCTGCCGCTTCAAATGGCGTAGTGATGTGACGACCAGAAATAGACCCAATGAATAGGCCGTCTTTCCCTCCTAAATAGAACGAAATTTCAGGGTTATTTGTATCGATGGTGTAAGTACCATTTATATCTGTTTTTTTCTCTTCTAGTGAACCAGAAATGTAATCCAATCCAATTACTTTTGCATCAATAAATTTCCCTGCCGTTGGAATTGCAATACTTGGTTTTTGTGTTTTTTCTGTATCGATATTGGTAGATGGATCATTTGAATCATCATCGGAACTACCACAGCCCACTAAAGTTAATGCCAATGTTACTGACGCTGCTAATAAACTTACCTTTTTCATTCTTATTTTAATCCTTTGTCATATCGGGTAGCCTAACCTTCATATGTTATTTATAAAATATAAAATCGAGCCATTTGTACTCTTCCTTTTAAGCTAATTCAAGGCACGGGAAATAAGATAAAAACCGTAAAGTTAAAATTTATTTTTCAACAATGTGATTCTATTTTTGGTTTGAAGGGCTTATTTTACCTAAATGTACATAATGAAATTATTTCATTATGTAACTGTGAAGCCAGCAGCGTGAGAATTTTAAATCTTTTTCAACGAGACTTGAGCTACATTCTAATAGCTGGCAAATCTCGGTGTTTTTCATTCCCATTAGGTATTTTAATTTTAAGACGTTAGATTGACGAGGGTATCGAATAGCAAAATTATCTAATGCTTTATCCATTGTGATTAATTGTTCAAATTTATCAATATCTCTGTTTATGGGAGCAAGTGGTTGGCGTTTTTTTGCCTGTAATGACCGAGCGTTATCAATTAATATTTGGCGCATAACTCTTGTTATCATCAGAAAAAAATCACGCTTGGTTTTTATGTCGGTTAGTTTTGAATTTGATAGTTTAATATAAGCATCATGGATGAGTGAGGTTGTGTTGTTCACACTATCTGCGAACATATCGTTATCTGGACCATATTTTTTTGCATTACGCTTACGTTCTTTTTGGGCAATATTATGCAGTTGTAAATATGCAAATTGGTACACATGATTTTCTGCGACTTTATCTCCAGATTGCCAGTATTGAATAGTTCGAGTTAATTTAGTTATCGTTATCATGATTGGTATATCGCTATATTTTTCTAAACGTAGAATCCATTAACGTACTTATTTTATAGGGTGGAATTTTAAATAATCTCTCATACTTGGATATTGAATAGGCTCACTTGAACTGTATTTTAATTTCCCTTCTTTGTTCTTCTGGTAATGATTTTTGTTTTGTTTGTATTGGCATCATCATTGCGAGTTGCATTTTTTGTTTTATGTATGCTGGAAGTTCAGGGTTAGATAAAATTTTACATCGTGTTAATTCGAGCATTGAGTTAATGGATGCCTTTGATATGTCTTTTCCTTTTGAATTAAACAATAAGTGTGTTACCTCAAACATTATTTTTTCTGATACAACTTTATCATGTTTTAAGTTGTTGTTTTTAATGATTAATACACTAGATAAGATTAATGTTGATAAAGTTAATAAAACCAAAATAAATGCGGAAATTGGTTTTCGTTTTAATAAACAACGAAAAGTATATAAAGGGGTGTGTTGCTTTAATGTAATTGGCCTAGATGCCAACACACACTCGATATCTTTGCGTAGAGCCTCAACAGAACAGTAGCGTTTAGATAGTGTCTCTTGGGTCGTTTTTTCTTGGATGTAAGTAATGTCTTCCTTCTTATGAAGATTAGGAAAAAGAAGCAATAAAATCTTACCTAAAGAATAAACATCACTCAAAGGAGTTAAATAATTGCCTTCTTTTTGTTCTGGGCTAGCAAAATGCTCACTGTAGGCGACAAGCCCTTGAGTATTATGATGCCCATTTTTTTTTACTTGTTGAGTTAAGTTAAAATCGATTAGCTTTGGGCAATTCCGTTTATCAATTAAAATGTTTTCAGGTTTTAGATCTGCATGTAGTACATCGTGTTGGTGTGCATGTTCAAGTGCTTGGCAAATCTGACTAAATAATTGTAATTTTTGTTGTCGAGACAACAAATTATGCTTTAAAAAATCATTGAGTGTTGTACCGATAATTTTCTCCATCACCACATAAACAGCCCCTTCGTACTCTCCACCATCAAAGACTTTTGCTATATATGGATGATTTAAACGTGCTAATAATTGCGCCTCTTCAAATAGGGCGTGTTTGTTTAATAAATTCTTTAAATCAGGTTGAATAAATTTAATGGCAAGCTCTTGTTCGAAAGTACCATTAGCACGATATGCTGAATAGACTACTCCTATCCCACCGCGACCCAGCTCTTTTGTAATTTGGTATTTATCTACCATGTGATGGCTAAAATCCCATTCAGTATTAAAAGTTTGCTGAGCACCAAAACCAAATAAATCGAAGAATGGTTCTGATGTGATGTTATTCAGTAATGGAATGAGGTCTTGATAGATATTTGGGTGACTGTTTTGCAGTGCATCCAATACTTTTTGTTTTTGAATGTTATCAAGATCCATTAAATCATAGAAAATTTGAGTTGGTGAGGTAATTAACTGCAAGGGACTAATTTATATGAATTTGTTTAACCGTACTATATAGGGTTAGTGGCGTAATTAGAATGTTTTTTCTCGTATTTAAGAAAATAGTCGTGAATTTATTTAATGCGAAATTATTGGTTAAAAAACCGTGGGTAAATTTCCCTAATTTATTTTTTTTTAACTTTGTATTTATATGGATAATAAAAATAGAACTCATGATTAACGTTACTTTTACATATACGTAATAGTGAATTGCTTTTTATGGTAATTGTTATTTAATTTAATCAGATTAAACTAATCTCATATTAACATTACATAAGGTAAGCCATTATGACTGCACATCATCACCCTCATTTTCAAGTTGGACAAACGATTGAAGATCACCCATTTAAACAAGGTGATGGTGCGATGCTTGAGATGTATCGTAATGACTTACCTAATATTCTTTATGTTGGTCTTGGTAATATTACGGCTGACGAACAAGCCGTGTTGGGACAAGCAAGTGCTCAGCTAGGAATGACAATGACAAATGAAGGGGCGTGTTTAGCTGTGTTTTCACTGGGTGAGTTGACGTTTGAAATGCAGTTTAATGCCGCTGTTATTCCTGAAGATTATTTTCAATCACCAGAATCAGGAAAGTTGTCTTTTTCTATGTTAGCGATTGATAGTGCGACCAATACACTGCAAGCTATTCGCGAATTTACGTTGTCAGAAGAATTGAGTCGTCAGTTTGTTGAAGTTATGCAGATTCAACGCAAAATGAATGATGTGGATGTAATTAATCGCGTAAACGAAATGCTGTTAAATACACTAACGACTGAAGAATTAAATGAGAAAATAGCACTTGAACCGCTACAAAGTGTAGTTGCAGCACCGACTTGTGGCTGTGGGCATAACCATTCTCATTAAGTGTTCATACAAAAAACGAATAAATAAAAAACGCCGCTCATATTAACCATGGGCGGCGTTTTTCGGTTTGAATATTAAATAACAGTGCTTATCTCATCGTAACAAATTCTTCAGAACCTGTTGGGTGGATAGCAACAACTGCATCGAAATCAGCCTTAGTTGCGCCCATCTTCATTGCTACTGCAAAACCTTGGATCATTTCATCAACCGTGAAACCGATACCGTGTAAGCCAACAACTTTTTCGTCTTCACCAGCGCAAACCAGTTTCATTTTACAAGGTTGACGGTGCTTAGTTACCGCTGTGTACATCGCAGTGAAGCCTGATGTGTACACTTTTACGTTGTCTTTGCCGTATTGCTCGTCAGCTTCTTGTTCAGTAAGACCAATCGTGCCAATCGGTGGGTGGCTAAACACAACGGTAGGAACTAATGTGTAGTCCATTTTTGCGTTTGTTTGACCGTTGAATAGACGCTCAGACAGTAAACGACCGGCTTTAACTGCGATAGGAGTTAGCTCAATGCCGCCTTCCATGATGTCGCCAACACAGTAAATGCCTTTTACGTTTGTTGCTTGGTATTCATCAACTTTGATGTAACCGCGATCGTTAATAGCAACGCCCGTTTTCTCTAAGTTGATAGCGTCAGTCGCTGGGTGACGACCAATCGCCCAAATTAGCGTATCAACGTTTTGTGTCTCACCATTTTCTAGGTGAAGCGTTAGGCTGCCATCGGCTTCTTTAACCACTTCTTTTGGTACAGAGTGAGTATGAAGGGTTGGGCCTTCTGTGTTCATCACTTCAACTAGCGTATCGATGATCATTGGATCAAAGCTACGAAGTGGAGATTCTTTACGAACAAATAAATGAGTTTCTGTGCCTAGAGAATGAAGTACACCGGCAATTTCTACCGCAATGTAACCTGCACCAATAATCGCAACGCGTTTTGGCTGTTCTGTGATTTCAAAGAAACCATTTGAATCAATACCGTGCTCTGCGCCTGGGATATTAGGGATTGTTGGACGACCACCAACAGCAATAAGAATATGATCGGCAGTGTAATGTTCGCCATTAACTTCAACGGTGTTTGCATCGATAAACTTAGCGAAGCCTTTGATCACGTTTATTTTGTTGTTACCAAGAACGCGGTCGTAAGACTCGTGAATACGACCAATGTAAGCTTGGCGATTTTCAACCATTTTACTCCAGTTGAATTTTTTCAGTTCAACATCAAAGCCATAATCTTCTGCGTATAAATTAATGGCTTCAGCAACTTGAGCGCCGTGCCACATTACTTTTTTAGGTACGCAGCCTACGTTTACACAGGTGCCACCAAGTTCTTGTGCTTCGATAAGAGCGACTTTTGCGCCATGCATAGCAGCACGGTTTGCTGATGCAATACCACCAGAACCACCACCGATACAGATATAATCAAAATGCGTAGCCATTACTTTCTCTCCAATAAGTTTTTAATTCTTCTTACATTCTATGTATGAAATGCGACCAAATTTTATTTTTTCAAGGTGTACGATCTTCAAGGTCTACTAGGTTTCAGGTCGCTTCGCTTGCAGGTTTCAGGAAAGAGATAAAACTGAGCAATGCTATCTGCTTTTCCTGAATCCTTTGAGGGAGCTTGCGACCGGCCTGAACCCTTATTTTTTTATTCCGGAACAATCCATTCCACTTTACAGTGACCTGTTGCAGGTGCAATCGCTTCTTTCAAGAAAGGCAAAATAGTATTCATTTGGCTTTCTAGTTTCCAAGGTGGGTTGATAACGATCATGCCTGATGCTGTCATACCACGCTCGTTTGTATCAGGGGATACACCTAATTCAATTTGAAGAATGTTACGGATATTTAGTTTTTTAAGGCCATTGATCATGTCGTCGATATCACAACGATTAACCACTGGGTACCAAATCGCATAAATGCCTGTAGCCCAACGTTTATGGCTTTGGCCAATCGCGTTAACCACATCGTAATATTCTTTTGCAAGCTCATAAGGTGGGTCGATTAATACCAAGCCTCTGCGCTCTGGTGGCGGCAAGCTTGCTTTTAATCGAGCAAAACCGTCTTCTTTATAGATAGATACTTGGCGATCACTGTGAAATTCTTGTTCAAGCAATGGGTAATCAGAAGGGTGAAGTTCGGTTAATACCATGCGGTCATAACAGCGTATATGCGCACGACCAACACAAGGAGACCCTGGGTAATAACGTAATTCACCGTCTTCATTTAATGCTTTTACGGCATCAAGGTAACTTGTGATTTCTTCTGGGATGTCTGTTTTATCCCAAATACGTTCGATACCTTGTTTGTATTCACCTGTTTTTTCAGACCATTCATGCGTTAAGTCGTAACGGCCAACCCCTGAATGGGTGTCGTGATAAACAAATGGCTTATCTTTTAGCGTTAATGAATTAAGGATAAGGCTTTGTACAATGTGTTTAACTACGTCGGCATGGTTGCCAGCATGAAAACTGTGACGATAACTTAGCATGAATGAACTCTCACTATTTGAATGGGAATATTATACCCAAGTTTATAACGCAATGTGCACACTCTTGCATCACCCATTGAAATTTAATCCATTAAGCACCATCTTAAGTAGATAGCGACATCAAATCGAATAAGAAATAAAAAGGAATGAATATGTCTAATCCGTTACTTACCTTTACTGACTTGCCTCTTTTTTCTCAAATTAAGCCAGAACACATTCAACCTGCAGTAGAACAAGCGATTGCAGATTGCCGAGCTAAAATAGAAGACGTATTGGCGTCTGATGCCGTACCAAGTTGGAACAGCATTATTGTTCCCCTTGCTGAAACGGATGATCGTCTAAGCCGCATTTGGTCACCAGTGAGCCATTTGAATTCAGTGCAAAACAGTAAAGCCCTGCGTGAAGCGTATGAAGCGTGTTTACCTATCCTTTCCGAGTACGGAACTTGGGTTGGGCAGAACAAAGCGCTCTATCACGCCTATAAAGAAATCAAAGCGAGTGCCGATTTTGCTACGCTTTCTCAAGCTCAACAAAAAACCATTATTGATGAATTGCGTGATTTTGAATTATCAGGCATTGGTTTACCCGCTGATCAACAAAAGCGTTACGGTGATATCAGTAAGCGCACGTCAGAATTAAGCTCAAATTTCAGCAACAATGTGCTTGATGCAACCATGGGTTGGTCAAAGCATATTACGGATGAAGCTGAATTATCAGGGTTACCTGAATCGGCGATGTCAGCGGCGAAAGCGGCGGCAGAAGCAAAAGAATTAGACGGTTGGTTACTGACATTAGAGATGCCATTGTACATTCCAGTCATGACGTACAGTGACAATAAACCACTGCGCCGTGAAATTTACGAAGCGTTTGTGACTCGTGCATCGGATCGTGGTCCAAATGCCGGTAAGTGGGATAACACCGATCTTATTTCAGAAGAGCTTAATCTTCGTCATGAAGTCTCGCGCCTATTGGGTTTCTCTTCGTACAGTGAAAAATCGTTAGCAACAAAAATGGCCGAGAGCCCAACGCAAGTCCTTGGTTTTTTAAATGACTTAGCAGCGAAGGCTAAACCTCAAGGTGAGCGCGAAGTTGCAGAGCTAAAAGCGTTTGTAAAAGAAGAGTTTGATATTGATGAGTTGGATCTATGGGATGTGACTTATTACTCTGAAAAATTAAAGCAAAAGCTATATCAGATTTCAGATGAAGAATTACGTCCTTATTTCCCTGAATCAAAAGCCGTATCTGGCCTATTTGAAGTGCTAAACCGTGTGTTTGGTATGACAGTGGTAGAGTGTGAAGGCGTTGATGTATGGCACGAATCAGTGCGTTTCTTTGATATCTTCGATTCAACCAACACCTTACGTGGCAGCTTCTATTTAGATTTATACGCGCGTGAACACAAACGTGGTGGTGCATGGATGGATGAATGTCGTGTTCGTCGTTTGACTGAAAATGGTGAACTGCAAACGCCTGTCGCGTATTTAACGTGTAACTTCAGTAAGCCTGTTGGTGGTAAGCCTGCGTTATTTACTCATGATGAAGTAGTGACGTTATTTCACGAATTTGGTCATGGTATCCACCACATGCTAACGCAAATTGATGTGGCGTCAGTGTCGGGTATTAATGGTGTGCCTTGGGATGCGGTTGAGCTACCAAGTCAGTTCTTAGAAAATTGGTGTTATGAAGAAGAAGCACTCGCGTTTATTTCTGGTCACTATGAAACGGGTGAGCCATTACCAAAAGAAATGTTAGATAAAATGCTGGCGGCGAAAAACTTCCAATCAGCGATGTTTATTTTGCGTCAGTTAGAATTCGGGATGTTCGATTTCACACTGCACACAAATTACGATCCAGATCTAGGTGCAAAAGTATTAGAAACCCTAGCAGAAGTAAAAGCAAAGGTAGCGGTATTACCTAGTGTCGAGTGGAACCGTTTTTCTCACAGCTTTAGTCATATTTTCGCGGGCGGTTACGGTGCGGGTTATTACAGCTATCTATGGGCAGAAGTATTATCAGCCGATGCGTTCTCGCGTTTTGAAGACGAAGGAATTTTCAACACGGAAACAGGCCAAAGCTTCTTGAATAATATTCTTGAAATGGGCGGCAGTGAAGAACCTATGGAATTATTTAAACGCTTCCGTGGTCGTGAACCTCAAGTGGATGCCATGTTACGTCATGCGGGCATTGGTGCGTAATAAACTAAGCAAGTAAGTGCCATAAATAAAACGCCTCAATAATTATATTGAGGCGTTTTTTGTTTTAAAGCGTTTATTTCTTATAGGGCTTAATCACGACTATTTTTACTTCATCGCCTTGGTGTAGTGGCGTATTTTCTTCTAATCCATTCCATATCGCTGTCTCTTCTGCCGATAAATCAGAATGATTACGCTTGGTTAGCTCATTGACACTTTCGCCTTTTATTGCCGTAGTAATCGCGATCTCTTTTTGAGTTATTGCTGCAATTTGTGCATCTGTGATTGGTTGTAAAGAGAGGGCTGAAATGCTGACTTCACTTTTGTTTTTCGCGGTACTTAGAGTTAGTACTTGATAAGTGATGTCGTTCAAATCGAGCCAATATTGGGTGATAAACGTGTCTTGTTTTCCTTCTTTATCCGTTAATTGCACGTTATACATGGTTGCTCCCCATGTTAACTCAACCGTATTTACTGGCGCTAAGTAATTATATTTAAGTTCAAGGTACTGACTAAAGCGATGCGCTGTTTGCTCAGCAGTGTATTGAGGCTCGGAAACGGAGAGAGCGACAAAACCATCGTGTGTCTCATTGATCGCCGCAACAACTTGAGGTTGGTTTACTGTTTGCCACTCTTTAGGGAATACTACGGTAAAGCCCATCGTAGGCTGAATGAATGTTGATTCAGAAAAAACACCATTTTCTGGATTTTCACCGACGACTAACCCATTGAGTTTATAGAGAAAATTAGGCTTAATCGGTTTTTGAGGTATCACTCTTAATGCATTTGCCGATAGATCGACATGCTTAACACGTTCTGGTGTGTAAGGGTGGCTATCAAAGTAGCTTTTTTCAGTTTCCGTCTGCGTTTTAAATTCAATCGCATCATTTATACGAGCTAAAATAACGCCCATCGCCATGGGATTATAGCCAGATTTTGCCGCTAAATTTACACCAAGTTCATCTGATTCTGTTTCATGAGAACGACTGTAGTTTGCCATTAATAAATCGTTGCTAAAGGTAAACGGGGTATTAATTAGATTACCTAAGTCTTCATTTATTATGCTGCCAACAATGTTGCCGGGTAATTGAGTTATGCCAGGCAGAATACTTCGCTTCATTTGCTGAATTGAATGCCTTTCTGTGACATGAATAATTTCATGAGCCAATACACAGGCGAGCTCGTCTTCATTGTTCATTAGAGTTAACAAACCCCGAGAAATATAAATATAACCACCAGGGAGGGCAAACGCATTTGGGATTGGGTCATCAATAATTTCAAATTTAAAATCAAACTGTGGTGAATCAAGATGAGAGACTAAGCGAGCACCCACTTGTTTGACGTATTGATCGAGTGATTCATTTTGATATATCCCCATTTGTTGCTCAATAACGAGTGAGTTTTTTTCTCCGACGGATTTATCGTAGTTTGGACTTATTGAGCAAGCAGAGATAGATAAAGAGAGCAGAGTCGTCCCTGTGATTTTTGTGATGTTCGATATGCTTTTCATAGGCATTCCTTGGCCTTATGTTGAGTTAATTTGTATTCGAAGGTGACAGTGTTGAGGCGGGGAAAATAATAAATGAAGCCCTTCTGAGTAGATCAAAAGAGCTTACGATGATTCATAAAGATGGCATTAAGCCCATTGAATCACTTCATCTGCGTGTTTCTGGCATTCTTCTTTTACCATTTCAATGAATTCAACCCCTGTTTTAGAGCATGTCCATTTTTCATCAGTATAAGCAAAGTGAAAGCCGCCAGATTTAGACGCTAACCAGACCTCATGCATTGGTTCTTGTTTATTGATCACGATTTGGCTGCGGTTTTCAAATTCTAAGGTCAATACGTTTCCTGTGATTATTGGCTCAATGTCTGCGCCAGAATCATCAATCATATCTTCAAGTAATTGCAGTTTCGCATCAACTAATTCGTGAAATTCAGTATTATTCATCTTGTTTATCCTATTGCTTTTCTTGGCTGTGGTGCGATTATAGAGAGCATAACCAGATATTAACACTAATGGTAAAATCTTATGCAAAAAAGAGTGATGGCGTTAATGCTACTGAGTGTCTTAGCATTGGCGGGCTGCGGTCAAACTGGTGGGTTATATATGCCAACGGATGATGCACCAAAAACAGAAGCCGCAGAATAGTGTATTTGTAATAAATGTATTCATGCACTGAAATCTATTAATAGAATAACTGAAAACTAGACAAGGAAGATGACATTGGATTATTTCAATTATAAGGACGATGGACAGCTTTGGGCTGAAGAACGACCAATTACACAATTGGCTGAGCAATATGGTACGCCATTGTATGTGTATTCTCGTGCGACGTTAGAGCGCCATTGGAATGCATTTGATAGCTCGGTCGGTGAGCAACCTCACCTTGTGTGCTATGCCGTTAAAGCAAACTCAAACATTGGTGTATTGAATGCGCTTGCCCGTCTAGGTTCAGGTTTTGATATCGTTTCTCAAGGTGAACTTGAGCGTGTGGTTGCCGCTGGTGGTGATCCTACGAAAGTCGTGTTTTCTGGTGTTGGTAAAACAGCAAAAGAAATGCGCCGCGCATTAGAATTAAACATTAAATGTTTCAACGTAGAATCGGAACCAGAGCTTGAGCGCTTAAATGCAGTCGCTGAAGAGATGGGTGTGATTGCTCCAATTTCATTGCGAATTAATCCTGATGTTGATGCAAAAACACACCCGTATATTTCTACTGGTTTGCGTGACAATAAATTTGGTATCGCGTTTGATCGCGCACCAGAAGTGTACAAATTTGCACAAACGTTACCGAACTTAAATATCCAAGGCATTGATTGCCATATCGGTTCTCAATTAACGGACATTACGCCATTCATTGATGCAACGGATCGCTTGTTAGCGTTGATTGATGACTTAAAAGCACAAGGTGTGAATATTCGCCACCTTGATGTTGGTGGTGGTTTAGGCGTGGTTTATCGTGATGAATTACCGCCTCAACCGTCAGAATACGCTACGGCATTATTAAGTCGCTTAACGGGTCGTGAGGAGTTAGAGCTTATTTTTGAGCCGGGTCGTGCGATTGCAGCAAATGCGGGGATATTAGTGACTAAAGTTGAGTTCCTAAAACATACGGAACACAAAAACTTTGCGATCATTGATGCCGCAATGAATGATTTAATGCGTCCAGCGTTGTATCAAGCATGGCAAGACATTGTGCCTGTTGTTCCGCGTGAAGGCGAAGCTCAAAGTTATGACTTAGTTGGCCCTATTTGTGAAACGGGTGATTTCTTGGGTAAAGATCGTGATTTAGTTCTTGAAGCGAATGATTTATTGGCTGTTCGTTCATCGGGTGCGTATGGCTTTGTTATGTCATCAAACTACAATACACGTACTCGTGCGGCAGAAATAATGGTCGATGGCGATCAAGTGCATCTTGTTCGTAAGCGAGAAGAATTAAGCTCTTTGTGGGAGCTGGAATCTATTTTACCAAACTAACTTAGAATAAAGAGCAAGAGGCTTAGGCTGCTTGCTCTTTTGGTATTCAACCTAGAAAGATAAAATAAAAAGAAGAACAACTATGCACTTTCATTTTTCTAAAATGCACGGGCTAGGCAATGACTTTATGGTGGTTGATTGCTTAACTCAAAATATTTTCTTTTCACCAGATTTGATCCGTCGTCTGGCTGATCGTAATCGCGGTATCGGTTTTGATCAGTTATTGGTGGTTGAAGCTCCCTATGATCCTGAAACTGATTTCCATTACCGAATTTTTAATTCTGATGGCACAGAAGTAGAACAATGCGGTAATGGCGCTCGTTGTTTTGCTCGTTTTGTCCGAATGAAAGGCTTAACGAATCGAACGACTATTTCGGTAAGCACGAAAAAAGGAAAAATGAGTTTAAAAGTGGAAGATGATGACCAAATTACGGTGAACATGGGTGAACCTCAATTTGAACCAAACAAAATTCCATTTAAAGCGACTCAAGCTGAAAAAACCTATTTATTGCGTGCGGAAGATAAAACATTATTTTGTGGTGCGGTGAGTATGGGTAATCCACATTGCGTGACGGTGGTGGATGATGTCGATAATTACGATGTTGATAAATACGGCCCATTAGTGGAAGGGCATGAACGTTTCCCTGAGCGAGTAAACGCAGGCTTTATGGAGATAGTTTCTCCGAGCGAAATTAAATTACGTGTGTATGAACGTGGTGCGGGTGAAACTCAAGCGTGCGGAAGCGGTGCTTGCGCAGCGGTTGCCATAGGCATAATGCAAGAGCTCCTAGAAGAAGACGTTAAAGTGTCTTTACCTGGTGGTGATTTACGTATTGTTTGGCAAGGCCCGGGTAAACCGTTATTTATGACAGGGCCTGCGACACACGTTTATGACGGTCAATTATCAATATGAATGAAGTAACACCAATAATAGAGCCACAGCCGACTCAACTAACGGAAGACGTTGTGGCTCAATTTTTAATGGATCACCCTGATTTTTTTCAACAGCATCCTGAGCTTCTTGGGCGAATTAAAGTAGATACTCCTGAGCGAGGCGTAGTTTCTTTAGTTGAAGTACAAGTCAGTAAGCTACGTAATCGTATTGGTGATTTAGAAGAAGAAATTACTCAGTTAATGTCACTCGCGGCAAAAAATGATCGCTTATTTCATGACTTTGCTGATGTTCAAAAACAATTATTGATGTGTGAGTCATTTGATCAAGCCGCTAAAATTATAGAGCAGAAAGCCGTCGTGCTGAATTTAACGGCTTATATAAAAATCATTGATCATGCTCATCCTAAATACAATGTAGATAAAACAGCCCTCGATAATTTCATGAAAAAATTCTTGAATGGTCGTTCTGCATACTTAGGGCGCTTGCGTCAAACTGAGCGTGATAGCTTATTGGCCTATGGTGGGCTAAATGCCTCAAATTCAGAATTGGGGTCATTTGCTGTTTTACCATTAGGACAGTCAACCCCGATGGGGATCATGGCTTTTGCTAGCCGTGATGGTGGCCATTTTCAACCGAATATGGATACGTTATTTTTGGAACAACTTGTGAGTGTGTTCCATTACTTACTAACTCAGTGGTCTAAAGCACATAATGAGTGAATCATTACCTCCGCAATATGAAAAACACCTAACTGCATTTTTCGAGTTCTTGCGTAATGAAAAGGGATTGAGTATTTATACTCAACGTAACTATAAGCGCCAGTTAACAACCATTGCTGAGCAGTTAATTGAACTTGGTGTTGATTCTTGGCAAGACGTTGATGCTGGATGGGTTCGACAAATCACCAGTAAAGGCATGCGTTCGGGATTGAAAGCGAGCAGCTTATCGACTCGACTGTCTTCATTACGCAGTTTTTTTGATTTCTTAGTCTTACGTAATGTATTGCAAGCAAACCCCGCGAAAGGTGTTTCTGCGCCTCGTAAATCTCGACCATTACCAAAAAATATTGATGTGGATGAGATGGGGCTGTTACTGGAAGTGAATGAAGATGATCCATTATCGATTCGAGACCGAGCGATGATGGAGCTAATGTACGGCGCGGGTTTACGTTTGGCTGAATTAGTCGGAATTGATGTTCGAGACATTCAATTACGCCAAGGTGAATTACGAGTTATTGGTAAGGGGGATAAAGAGCGTAAAGTCCCTTTTTCTGGGAAAGCGAAAGAATGGTTAGGACACTGGCTGCAAGTGCGAAACCAATTAGCGAACCCAGAAGAGAAAGGATTGTTTGTTTCTAAATTAGGCGTTCGAATTTCTCATCGAAATGTGCAAAAACGTATGGCTGAGTGGGGAATGAAGCAAGGGGTGAATAGCCACATTAGCCCACACAAACTACGTCACTCATTTGCTACGCATATGCTTGAATCGAGCGGTAACTTACGTGCAGTACAAGAATTATTAGGACACGAAAATATTTCTACTACGCAAATCTATACCCATTTAGATTTTCAACATCTTGCTCAAGCGTATGATCAAGCGCATCCAAGAGCGAAGAAAAAATAGAGATAAAGTATCGTAATTTCACTTATTGATAATAAAAAGCCAGTGAGAGCATATGATTGTTCCATTGGCTTTTTTAGTTTCTTAATATACTGTTTTTAAATGGTTAATCAGTAATTGGCCTATGATAGGCCAACTACTTAAAATGCTATTTTAACAATAAATTTTCTAAGTAATGAGCAACGGCTTCGTCAGCGCAAGAACCAATGACTTCATTATTTGGTAAGGCTTTTTTTACTTTTTCATGCGATGTTCCCATCACAATCCCTTTGCCTGCCATGCTCAACATTTCGTAGTCATTCATGCCATCACCAAAGGCGATGCAGTTTTCGAGTGTTTTACCTAATAATTTAGCAACGGCATCGAGTGCTGCACCTTTAGATACTTCTGATGCCATCACTTCTAAGCACCAAGGTGTCGAGAATGCGACCATCAATTGGTCACCAAATTTTTCTTTTAATTGGTTTTCATATTGAACTAAATATTCGTGTTCAGGCATGGTGACAAATATTTTAGCAATATTTTCAAGTGGTGGATTTTCTACATCAAATAAGGTGTAAGTGAAGCCATTGTCATGAAATTCTTTTAATTCTTCGTCTTCTTTATTTAAAAACCATTGGTCATCTGAGTAGATATGTATAGACAACAGGTCATCATTTTTTAAAAGATCGATCACTTGAGGAATTAATGTTTGAGGAACATTTTTACTGTAAATCAGTTGGTCATTTTCATCATGCACACGAGCACCGTTTGAGGTGATCATATAAGCCGGAATACCCACTTCATTACGTAGATTACCAACATCAATGTGATGGCGGCCAGTCGCAAAAATAAAAGTGAGTTCTTGTTGATGAAGTTTATTGAGTGTTTTTTTCGTGAAGTCAGCAAGTTTGTGTTCTGGAGTAAGCAGTGTGCCGTCAAGATCAGACGCAACGATAGTAATCATAAAGCCTCATGGTGAAAATTGGAGTTCAAAGTTAACTGAGGCCAGTTTACGTCACTTTGTAATGAAAAAAGAGGGTAAAGATAGCAATTATGATCTTTCCCCTTTTAGTCTGCCGCGGAGGCATTATTTTTTTGAATGAGCCCCAAAGAAAGCGAATGTTTCCTGTAAGGCTTGATTTCTGCAGGCATCAGATTCAAATAATAATTCATGCTTTGCCTCTTTAATCGTGATGAGCTGGCAATTAGGGGCTTTTTTCTGAAATTTGAGGTGTGACTTGTTATCTACAATTTTATCTTTTTCACCCTGCATTAATAAGGTTGGTATTGTGCAGGCCGGTGCTTGAGCAATACACCGTTTTGCTCCTTTAATACCTTGATTAACCCAGTGATTACTTGGGCCACCAATTTGCAGTTCCGGGAAGGTTTGATATAAATCTCTAAACCATTGGTAACGAATTTCACTGGTGGTTAGTGGATTATCTAAAAACGGTTTTGCTTGATAAGGGGATTGACCTAACGCATAAGAAGGCAGGGCAGACCATTGACTTAAATAATGACTAACAGGGCTTGCGATAGGCTTTAACCACGGTTTCATGTAAATACCGTGCATTGGTGCGCTTAATACAAGGGCAGAGTATGGGTGAGAAAAACATTGAACGTATTGCGTTGCAATAGCGCCTCCCATTGAGTGACCAAGAAGGTAGCAGTCTTCATAATTCTCGGGTGTAATCAATGATTGAGTCATGGTGTTGAGATCAAGAATGTAATCATTAAAATCTTCAATGTGGCCAATGTCGATATTGTCTGTTAAACGATCGGATAAGCCTTGCCCACGATGATCAAATGAATAAATGTCATAACCTTGGCAAAATAAATCATAAAAGAGTTCTTGGTATTTATACACACTCTCAATACGACCATTAACCACCATGATCGCTTTCTTATGACTTGGACTTGTGAAACTTACCCAGTGTAGTTGAGTGGTTTTTTCACCTTGTAGAAATCCATGTTGACGCTTCTCCCAAAATGGAGCTACGTTGTATTTCATGGTATCAAGGTATTGTGGTTCTTGAGTAAGTTCAGGTGCTGTCATAAAGGTCACTATTTTAAAATAACTACATCAATGAGGTATTATAAGGATAATTAAGAAAGGAATATCATATTTTAGTAAGTTCTTGTGTGGTTCTTAATCAAACTCATGTTTTTAGGCGACACATTATACTATGATGTGACGTTTCCAATAGGACTAGGTTTCTTTTAGGTTTTTATCAAGTTTTTTGGTATTCTGCCGTTATAAATACTTAATCTTATTTTGTTTCTCACAGGATACCGCTTTCAAATTATGTATGCATACGTTGCTCGACAACCGATACTTAATCGAAAAAAACAAACGATAGGGTATGAACTCCTTTTTCGTGATGGTGAAAGCAACGCTTTTCCTGATGATATAGAAGCGAATCAAGCGACTTGCCGATTGTTGGTCGAGAACTTTATGTCGGTCGGCTGTAATCCTGCTTTAGAATCTCCTCGTAGTTTTATCAATTTCCCGCAAGAATCATTGATTTCTCTCATACCTACGTCATTTCCGAAACGAAAAATTGTAGTAGAAGTACTAGAGACGTGCATTCCTAATGATGAATTATTCAGTGCGATTAAACATTTACACCGCATGGGCTATATCATTGCATTAGATGATTTTAGTTTAGATGCGGTGTGGGATCGTTTTTTACCTTATGCACATATCGTGAAATTAGACATCATGCAATTGGGTATCAATGTTGCTTGTGACTATGTGAAGAAAAAGAAACGAGAAGGCTGTAAACGTCATTATTTAGCGGAGCGTGTTGAAACAAATGAAGAGTTTCAGCAAGCATTTGATGCCGGTTTTTATTTCTATCAAGGGTATTTCTTTAGTAAACCTGAAATCATAAAAAATCGAGTGGTTAAACCCGAAGAAGTATTAACGATGCAATTGTTTCAAGAAGTGTGTCGTGATGACGTTAATTTCAATCGTATTGAGCAGCTTATTGCTCAAGATGTGTCGTTGTCTTATCAGTTATTAAAATTCGTCAATACGTCAGCCGTTCGTTTAGAAAAACCGATTTCGTCTTTTAAACAAGCGTTAGTGTATTTGGGTGAAGAACAAATCAAAATGTTTGTCACTTTAGTCGCGACAGCCCACGCGGCAATCAATAAGCCCAAAGAATTGTATAAACAATCGCTGATTAAAGGGCGTTTTTGTGAATTAATGATTTGTAAGTGCCAGAATGGGACGCCGGGACAACAGGCGTTTATTGTGGGATTGTTTTCGTTATTAGACGCGTTGTTGGATCGTAATTTTGATGAATTACTGGTTCAATTGTCTTTATCTGAAGATATTGAGCAAGCATTATTAACACAATCAGGTCTGCTTGGTTCTATGTTAAAGCTGTATGAAAATGTAGATAAAGGAGATTGGACTCATATTGATCAAGTCAGTCGCTCTTTGGGTTTCTCTGCAAAAACGGTTGAAAAAACTTACGAAGAAGCTGAAAAATGGTATCAAGACATCCTTTCTAAATGATCAAAAAGCTCTATTTCTTGAAAGGAATAGAGCTTAATATTGATGACCTACCGCATTATCACTGACAATAATTGATTAAATCGACTTTATCAGAAAAGAGTCGCTGTACTATTTGATGGCATTCTTGTGTTAGTGAGATGACCGTTTCTGCCTTTTCTGGGTTCACTAAATCATACTCCCCTTCCACATTATAATTAAATCCGTCACCGGTAATCATTATTGGATTAATTGAAATTCGGCCCCTGTTTGCCGAAATATGAATTGGCTCAATATTGATTGGGTAGATGGTTTTTTTATCCATTGTATGTTCTTTCTTGCGTTGTGTTTGGGCACTAACGTCTTTTTCTGATTGGCTTTCGTCTGGAATGAGCCCGAGTTTTAGTTGCCACAAATCTTTGGCCGTTTCTGTTGTTGTCGTTTCTCTTGGAATAACGTTTAAATCGCCATCAAAGCTGTAATTAAAACTGTCTTTATTTACCGCTAATCCATTACCTGAAAAAGTAAATTCAGCCATTCCTTCTAAAGGTATTGGGTTGGGAAGCCATTTCGCTAAATCCGAGAGAGGGATACCATCACCATAAGCCTCAAGTTGCCATGGCTGACTGTCTTGTTTGAGGTTAATACTGCCATTTAGTCCAATTAACCCTTCTGTTAATGGGAATAGAGCGCGATCTATTGTCCACAGTCCATTATTCGTGTTTGTTTCGATCAATAGTTGTTGAGTGAGCAAATAATTTAAGCTGGCATTTGAAGCACTTATTGATAATTTCCCGTCCCATAAAGCCCATTGATAATAACGAAGTAAATCCAGATCATGACCTTCTACGTTTAAACCAGACAACTGGAATGGATGAGCCGTTTCAAGTTGAATAATCTGAGAATTATTAATGTCTAAGTTGGCGATTTTCACTTGTTCTAATTGAGTGAGATAGTTGCTGATTGAATCGAGTTCTTGAGGACTGATTAACCATTTTATTTGGTTTAAAGTGAGAGACGATAAATTGATCGTGGTAGGAGAAAGCAGTCCTGAAAGTTGAATGTTGCCATTAAAAACATCCAGTGAAAGATTGGAAATAGTCGCTTTTTTATTTGTTAGCGTTAACTCTATGATTGGCTTATTAATAATGGTGTCTTTCCATACCAAGCTATCGGCACTAAAGGAAATATTCGCGTCATTTTGCTGCCAAATCTTATAAGGAAGAAGAATGTTTTCAGCAGAAAGACTGAGATCATTGACAGAGAATTGAGGTAATTCAATATTCACATCGAGTAGATCGATTCGTTCGAATTGATACGTGAAACCTTGTTCTGAAAGCCATTGTAGAGGCTTTCCAATAATGTCGGCATTATCCGATTCTAAATTAAATTTACGCAGTGTAAATTGAGGAATAACCCATAACTTATTTTCTTTTAATTCGGCTTGAGCTGTAATGGTGCTATTGCGCCAAGTTAATGAAATCCCCTGTAATGCCGTATAGTTTTCAGTGTAATAACCATCAATTAAGACGTCATCTAGGGCTTCACCTTGCCAGTAAAGTTGTTGAGTAGATAATTGAAACTCCCCTTTAAAAGGCAGTCCTTTTTCATTATGCACATCATAGTTACTTAATTGGATTTGTGCTTCACGTACGACCAATCCATCCTCTGCAAAATCTAAATTAGAAATACTGAGCTGAGAGATTGAAAACCAATTGAGTTTTTTAGTATTAGGCAGTCCGTTTTGTAGGCTAATGCCATCAATTTTCACACTATCAAAAGCGAGTTTATTATTTTGAATTGGATGCTTAGAAAGCCATAAATCAATTTGTTGAATGGGTAGCTCTGGCTCAGAATGAATCACGACATCAGAGATGGTGAGGTGCAGAGGATCGTGAATAGAATAGGAGATCCCACCAAAGGAGAGCGTTTGATGAGTCAACTTTTCAACGACTGGATTCAATAATGGCTGTGCGTAAGGCGTATGTAAAAGAGATAAGAATGCCGCCACAAGTAATAAACAAAGAGTGAGCAGCCAACCGAGGCTTTTCAACGTGGTGTACATTGATTAACTCCAATAAGAAAAATAGATGAACAGAAAGAGTGGAGTAAAAAACAGGTTCAATCAAGTTATTGTCGTTGTTTACTCAAGAGTAATCACGATTTCGAGGAAAATAGAATCAAGCTTTATTGTTATTGGCCTATTTATGGGTAAAAAAAGCCCTTCGAATGAAGGGCTTAAATAAAAACGATTTACATGTAAGGCGGATTAATCCAGCTGAGGACCTGCTTTTACAAGCGCTTTCCCTTCGTCATTATCTGTGTATTGAGCAAAGTTTTTGATGAAGCGTTGTGCTAAATCTTCCGCTTTACTGTCCCATTGTAGTGGGTCTGTATATGTATCACGAGGGTCAAGAATTGAGGTATCAACACCTGGTAGTGATGTCGGTACTTCAAGGTTAAAGACTGGAATGTTTTTCGTTTCTACATTATCAATAGAACCATCTAAAATTGCATCGATGATACCACGCGTATCTTGAATTGAGATACGTTTGCCTGTGCCGTTCCAACCTGTGTTTACGATGTAAGCTTCTGCACCAGCCGCTTCCATACGTTTCACCAATACTTCTGCGTATTGTGTTGGGTGTAGTGTTAAGAACGCAGCACCAAAAGCAGCAGAGAATGTTGGTGTTGGTTCTGTAATGCCACGTTCAGTACCGGCTAATTTAGCGGTAAAACCGGATAAGAAATGATATTTCGTTTGTTCTGGCGTTAATTTAGCAACAGGAGGTAGAACACCAAATGCATCAGCGGTTAAGAAAATAACCTTGTTTGCATGACCTGCTTTTGAAATCGGTTTAACGATATTATCAATGTGATAGATAGGGTAAGAAACACGGGTGTTTTCTGTTTTAGAACCGTCATCAAAATCAATCGAACCATCATTGCGAACGGTTACGTTTTCTAATAGTGCATCACGACGAATGGCATTAAAAATATCCGGTTCAGCTTCTTTAGATAAACGAATGGTTTTCGCGTAACAGCCACCTTCAAAGTTAAAGATACCATCATCATCCCAACCGTGTTCATCATCCCCAATTAACTGACGTTTTGGATCCGTTGATAGGGTTGTTTTACCTGTACCTGATAAGCCGAAGAATACAGCAACATCGCCTTCCTTACCTACGTTAGCTGAACAGTGCATAGACGCAATGCCTTTTAATGGAAGTAAGTAATTCATCATTGCGAACATGCCTTTTTTCATCTCACCGCCGTACCAAGTACCACCGATGATTTGAACACGCTCTGTTAAGTTGAAGGCAACAAAGTTTTCAGAGTTTAACCCTTGTGCTTCGTAATTTGGATTGGTTGCTTTTGCGCCATTCATGACGACAAAATCAGGTTCAAAACTTTCTAATTCTTCGTCCGTTGGGCGAATAAACATATTTTTCACAAAGTGAGCCTGCCATGCGACTTCCGTGATAACTCGAACACTAAGGCGAGTATCAGGGTTTGCACCACAGAAGCCATCAATAACAAACAAACGTTTGCCTGATAGTTGTTCTGTAACAAGCGCTTTTAAATCATCCCAGACTGCAGGGGTAATGGCTTTGTTGTCATTTTTACCTTGATCAGACCACCACAAGGTATCTTTGGTTGTTTCATCTTTTACGATGTATTTATCTTTTGGCGAACGACCGGTAAAAATACCAGTATCTACCGCAACAGAGCCAAGTTCTGTCATTACACCACGTTCATAACCTTCTAAATCAGGACGCGTTTCTTCTTCAAAAAGTACGTCATAGCTAGGGTTACGAAGAACTTCCGTCACGTTGCTTAAGCCGTGTTGAGAAAGATCAAGTTGTGCAGCCTTTTTGTGTTCCATTACAGTCATAGGTGCTCCTTAAAGGAATTTTGTAGGGATTTTAATATTCTAATTATTTTAATATTGTTTACTGCTACCCATGCTACCAACGCGGTAAATTGAAAACAGGGAGTCATATCATGAAATAACCACAAAGTGGTACGGGTTATTTAATCACCATCACAAAATAGCAATATGTCTATTCTACTCTTAATGAAATCGATTGCGCTAGATGCAATTGATTATTATTTAATCAAAATTAAGTGTGGATAAGTGGGATCAAAAATGTGCTTTGCATCAAAAAAAACCATAAAAAAAGCCAACCTAATGGCTGGCTTTAAAACAAAATAAAGAACTTATTCTGTATGAAGAATTAATGAACCGTGTCATTACCTTTCGTGGCTTCTTCAAAAAGATGAGCAACATCAATGCTGTCAAAGTCGTAACTGGTACCACAGTAATCACAATGAAGAGACACTTTGCCTTCAGTTGCAATAATGTCATCCACTTCTGAACGTTCAATCGTAATGATGGCGCCGCCACTGCGTTCACGAGAACACCCACAGAAAAATTCAACGTTTTGAGGTTCAAACAACTGAACTTTATCTTGGTTATACAAACGGTAAAGTACATCTTCCGCTTCTAAGCTGAAGAGTTCTTCGTTTTTAACGGTATCCGTTAGTTGCTCTAAATGCTCAAAATCATCCGAAGAGCCAGTCCCATCAGGCATGACTTGAAGTAGCATACCCGCAGCGTGTGGTTTGCCTTCAAATTCCCCAAGACGTAACCATAAACGAGTTTTTAATTGTTCAGAACGCTCAAAGTATCCTTCAAAACATTCGGCTAAATCTTTCCCTTCAAGAGCAACGACACCTTGGTAACGTTCGCCGTCTTTAGGTGAGATAGTAATAACTAAATAACCTTTCCCCATTAGTTGGTGTAATGTCGCGTCGTCAGCAATTTCGCCTTCAAAGCGAGCAACGCCACGAACTTTTTGATCGTTATCACCGTTAATAACCACAAGAGAGACAGGACCATTACCTTGAAGTTGAAGCGTAATCGATCCTTCAAATTTCAACGTGGCGGTTAATAATGTGGTTGCAACTAATAGCTCACCCAATAAGTTTTGTACTGGCTTTGGGTATTCCTTGCTAGAAATAATTTGTTGGTAAGCATCATCTAATTGAACTAATTCACCACGAACGGATAAATCTTCAAACAGGTAACGATGCAATGTGTTATTTGCCATGAAATACTCCAGCAATTGTATTAGAGGTTACAGTTATCGCTATTATAGCCGCTATAACCTTGAGAAAAGGTAAATAAAGAAGAAAGTCAGTTATTGTTGCTTAAACTTCATGATATCACGTCGTTGTTTTTTATCTGGACGTTTATCAGGATGCGGGCTCCCAAGGGAGTTTAATTTGCGTAATTTCGCATTTTCTTCACGACGCTCAATACTGCTTTGTGTTTCTTTGTAAAGAGTTTGTGCAACGGGAGCACCACGGCGTTGATCGGAGATGATCTCGACGATCACGGTGATCTCTTCATTATTCCCTTGGCGAAGCTTTACTTCCGCACCAAGATCGATAATTTTACTTGGTTTTGCACGCTGGCCATTATAATGAACTTTACCGCCATCAACCATATTGCGTGCCACTGAGCGTGTTTTGTAAAAACGAGCTGCCCAGAGCCATTTATCAAGTCTTACACCTTCAATAGTGTTGGATTTTGAACTCATGATGGATACCTATGTCTTATCTCAGCTAACTAAGATGGTGGCTGTAAATTATTTTTCAATCTTTTGGCACGAATTAATCAAAATTCATAACCAATTAGAGTCATTAATGAGAAATGATGCTCTAATATGAAAAGTATTCCTTATATTTACGTGATATGGCTTTAAGTATCTTAATAAAAAGGTAATGCCTACAGTAATTGTGGCTCTTTATTTTATAATTATAAAATGCATCAAATAATTAAAGAAGATCATTTAAGAAAAGGATAATCAAAAGCAGATGGTAACAAATATGAAAATCGATAAATTCCCTCAATATTGGTTAATCTATCAATCGACTATTTCAAAAGGATTAACGGTTATCTTAGTTGCCTGGTTTGCATGGATTTGTGGATCATTATTTTGGGCAATGTTGTCACCGCAGACGTCGGTTTCAAAATGGTCTCCTTCAACGGTTGCAGCGCATTCTTCAAAGCCGAAAACATCGACAGACTCATTATCTGAATTGCTTAATAGCCAAGTCTTTGGGCGTTATAGCGAAGAAGCTAAAAAGTCAGAACAACCTAAGATTACTGAAGTCAAAGATGCGCCTAAAACGCAGTTAAATTTGACGCTAGCAGGCATTGTGGCGAGCAGTAACCCTAAATTTAGTCTTGCTGTTATTGCTAATCGCGGACAGCAAAATACCTATGGAATTGAAGAAACAATTGATGGTACACGAGCAACGGTAAAGGCGATTAGCCCTGATCGTATCATTATTTCAAATAATGGTCGTGATGAAACGCTAATGCTTGAAGGACTTGAGTACACCAAAATCTCGACAGAAAAAAATCATACCGGTAGCTCAGGCACTGTGATCGGGAATAACCGTCAAAATTCAAATCAAGATGAATTAGAACAAATTCGTAAGGAAATGGCTCAAAACCCACAATCAGTGCTGAAGTACATTCGTCTTTCTCAAGTGAGTAATGATGGAAAAATTGAAGGGTATCGAGTGAATCCAGGTAAAGACAGAAAACTGTTTGATTCTGTTGGTTTAAAGCCTGGAGACATTGCAACCAGTTTAAATGGGATTGATTTAACGGATCCCGCGGCAATGAGTTCATTGTGGAAAAACATGTCAGAAATGACGGAATTAAATTTAACGGTTCAGCGTGATGGACAGTTACATGACATCTTTATCGGTCTATAAAAACTGGTAATTAATGAATTAAGGGTATGTTGTGAAAAAGTGGATGGGCAAGGGAGCCTTATTACTGGCGAGTAGCATGGTGTGGACATCAGCTATCGCCAATGACTTTAGTGCCAGTTTTAAAGGGACGGATATTCAAGAGTTCATCAACATTGTTGGTCGAAATTTGGAAAAAACCATTATTGTTGACCCTTCAGTACGCGGAAAAGTGGATGTTCGTAGCTACGATTTATTGAATGAAGAACAATATTATCAATTCTTTTTAAGTGTCCTTGAAGTCTATGGCTACGCGGTCGTTGAAATGGATTCTGGTATTTTAAAAGTCATTAAAGATAAAGATGCGAAAACGTCGGCAGTTCCTGTTCTAGGAGCAAAAGATAACATAACGGGTGATGCGGTAATTACTCGTGTTATTGCGGTTCGTAATGTCTCTGTACGAGAGCTTTCACCTTTATTACGTCAGCTGAATGATAATGCGGGCGCGGGTAATGTGGTTCATTACGATCCGGCGAACATTATTATGATCACAGGTCGTGCGGCGGTGGTTAATCGCCTTGCTGAGATTATTGAACGAGTCGATCAGGCGGGTGATAAAGAAGTTGAAGTGGTTGAGCTTAAAAATGCATCGGCGGCCGAGATGGTTCGTATTGTTGATGCTTTGAATAAAACAACGGAAGCAAAAAACACTCCGGCTTTCTTACAACCAAAATTGGTTGCCGATGAGCGAACTAACTCAGTATTAATTTCTGGGGATCCTAAAGTTCGCCAACGATTGAAAAAATTAATTAAGCAACTTGATGTAGAAATGGCAACGAAAGGCAATAACCAAGTGGTTTACTTACGCTATGCCAAAGCAGAAGATTTAGTTGATGTGCTTAAAGGGGTTTCTGACAATCTAGAAGCCGGTAAAGGAAGTGGCAAGCAATCGGGTTCAAGTAATCGTGGTAATGTCATGATTTCAGCTCATGCGGATACTAATGCGATCGTTATCACTGCACCGCCAGATATTATGCGTGCAGTGAAAGATGTGATTGCTCAATTAGATATCCGTCGTGCTCAAGTATTAATTGAAGCGCTGATAGTCGAAATGGCGGAAGGTGATGGCGTTAATCTTGGTGTGCAATGGGGTAATTTAGAAACCGGCGCAATGATTCAATACAGCAATACGGGAGCCTCAATTGGCGGCACCATGGTGGGCTTAGAAGAAGCTAAAGACAGCACCACGACAACTGCTGTTTATGATAGCGATGGTAAGTTTTTAAGAAATGAAACCACAACAGAAGAGGGTGATTATACGGCACTTGCTTCTGCGCTTGGTGGCGTTCAAGGTGCGGCGGTTAGTATTATGATGGGGGATTGGACTGCGTTGATAACGGCGGTATCGACTGATTCGAATTCAAATATTCTGTCATCACCAAGTATTACGGTCATGGATAATGGTGAAGCGTCATTTATTGTCGGTGAAGAAGTTCCTGTATTAACAGGGTCTACTTCTGGTTCAAATAACGAGAACCCATTCCAAACAGTTGAACGTAAAGAAGTCGGTATTAAGCTAAAAGTGGTCCCTCAAATCAATGAAGGGAACTCGGTTCGTTTGGATATTGAACAAGAAGTGTCTAATGTATTGGGTGCGAATGGGGCGGTTGATGTTCGCTTTGCTAAGCGCCAGTTAAGTACGTCGGTCATGGTAGAAGATGGCAAAATGTTAGTACTGGGTGGTTTGATTGATGAACGAGCGATGGAAAGTGAATCAAAAGTTCCATTCCTTGGTGATATTCCGATTTTAGGCTATTTATTCAAATCAACCAGCACTCAAGTTGAAAAGAAAAATTTAATGATATTCATTAAACCAACCATTATTCGTGATGGCATGACATCGGATGGTATTACTCAGCGTAAATACAATTATATTCGTGCAGAGCAACTATACAATGCACAGAAAGGCTTGAAGTTAATGGATGATACGAATATTCCGGTGTTACCAACATTTGATGAGGGCATAAAACACCCCGCTGAAATTCAAGCGTTCTTTGAACAGTTTGATGATGAACATAAGGGTAAGGAAAAATAATGGCGGACATGCTGTTTCCTCATTCTGTCGCGGTACTGCGTTTGCCTTTTTCATTTGCGAAAAGGCACTCAGTGGTTATTGAACTCAGACCTGAAGGTTGGGTGTTGTTTTATGTAACAACACCGTCACCGATGGTGTTGTGTGAAATTCGACGTGTATGTAAATCAGAATTTTCATTAAGCCAATTAGAAAAAGAAGAGTTTGATACGAAAGTGACTCAGGTATACCAACGTAATTCATCAGAAGCACAGCAATTGATGGAAGACATTGGGGCTGATAATGATGATTTCTTTTCGTTGGCTGAAGAACTGCCAGACAATGACGATTTATTAGAATCAGAAGATGATGCGCCCATTATCAAATTGATTAACGCCATGTTAGGCGAAGCAATCAAAGAAGGGGCGTCGGATATTCACATAGAAACGTTTGAAAAAGTACTGTCGATTCGTTTCCGTGTCGATGGTGTATTACGTGATGTCATTAGTCCTAGCCGTAAATTAGCGCCGTTATTAGTCTCTCGTGTGAAAGTGATGTCCAAGTTGGATATCGCCGAAAAACGTGTCCCTCAAGATGGCCGTATTTCATTACGTATCGGTGGCCGAGCCGTCGATGTGCGTGTGTCTACCATGCCGTCGTCTCATGGTGAGCGTGTGGTAATGCGTTTATTGGATAAGAATGCCACTCGCCTTGATTTACACAGCTTAGGTATGACTGCGGATAATCATCAAAAATTCCAACATATCATTAAACGACCTCATGGCATTATTCTTGTTACGGGTCCAACTGGGTCTGGTAAATCGACGACGTTGTATGCAGGGTTAGGTGAATTAGACAGCACTCAATCAAACATATTAACGGTTGAAGACCCGATTGAATTTGATATTGATGGCATTGGTCAAACGCAAGTAAACCCAAAGGTTGATATGACGTTTGCTCGTGGTTTACGTGCGATTCTTCGTCAAGATCCTGATGTGGTTATGATCGGTGAAATTCGAGATTTAGAAACCGCAGAAATTGCTGTTCAAGCGTCGTTAACGGGTCACTTAGTGATGTCTACATTGCACACTAACACCGCTGTTGGTGCGATTACTCGTCTTCGAGATATGGGTATTGAGCCTTTTCTTATCTCATCGTCTTTGCTTGGCGTTCTTGCTCAGCGCTTGGTTCGAACTCTATGTAAAGAGTGCAAGGCGCCTTATCAAGCGGATGATGAACAAAAGAAATTATTCTCTTTATTACCAGCGGATGACTTAGTGCTTTATAAGCCGAATGGTTGTGATCATTGTAATGGTAAAGGGTATCGTGGGCGTACTGGTATTCATGAATTGCTTATTGTTAATGAGAAAGTTCAGGAACTGATTCATAAAGAAGCCGGCGAGCAAGAGATCGAAAAAGAAGTACGTAAAAATACTCGCGGTATTCAACAAGATGGTTTATTGAAAGTACAAAAAGGCATTACGACATTAGAAGAGGTGATGCGAGTCACTCGGGAAGGATAAATGGCAGCCTTTGAATACAAAGCCCTCGAAAAAAATGGCAAACAGAAAAAAGGCGTAATGGAGGGCGATAATGCTCGCCAAGTTCGCCAGCGTTTAAAAGAGCAAGGGTTAATCCCTGTTGAAGTCATTGAAACAAAATCAAAACAGCAAAAAGCCGCTTCTCAAGGGTTGAGTTTTAAGCGCGGCATCAGTGTGAATGATCTGTCGTTAATTACTCGTCAACTGGCGACGTTAGTTCTGGCGGGTATGCCATTAGAAGAGTGTTTAAAAGCCGTTGCTGAGCAAGGTGAAAAACCGCATATTCGCAGTATGATGATGGGCGTAAGATCAAAAGTAATTGAAGGTTATCCATTAGCTGAAAGCTTTGGTGGATACCCTCATGTGTTTGATGATTTATTTTGCTCAATGGTGGCTGCGGGTGAAAAATCGGGTCACTTAGATACCGTATTAAATCGCTTAGCGGATTACGCTGAAAATCGTCAAAAAATGCGCAGTAAATTACAACAAGCGATGATTTATCCGATCATGCTAACGTTAATTGCGGTGGCTGTTATCTCATTCTTATTAGCGACCGTTGTGCCTAAAATTGTCGATCAATTTGTGCAAATGGGGCAAGGGCTTCCTGCCGTCACAGAGATACTTATCGCGGCCAGTAATTTTGTTGTTCACTGGGGTATTGTTGTTGTTGTTGTCATTGTTGCGATTATTTTTGGGATCAAATGGCTATTAACGAAGCCTCATTTACGTTTGGCGTGGGATAAAAAGATCTTACGATTGCCTGTGGTTGGTAAGGTGGTTCGTGGTCTAAATACCTCTCGTTTTGCTCGTACTCTGTCTATTTGTACTTCCAGTGCGATCCCTTTATTGGATGGGATGAAAGTTGCGGCAGACGTAATGAGTAATAAATACTTTAAACAGCAAGTGCTTGAAGCTGCAGATAATGTACGTGAAGGGGCAAGTTTGCGTATTTCTTTAGAGCAAACCAAATTGTTCCCCCCAATGATGTTACATATGATAGCCAGTGGTGAGCAAAGTGGAGAGTTAGAGCAAATGCTAACGCGTTCTGCGGATAACCAAGACCGAGATTTTGAATCTTTAGTGAATATGGCTTTAGGTATTTTTGAGCCATTATTAATTGTCTTTATGGCAGGTATTGTACTTTTCATTGTTGTTGCGACACTTATGCCAATAATCGAATTAAACAATTTAGTTGGATAGTGAATAGACACTATCCTTTTCTTTTTTATTACTATGTTGAATTTTTAACGTCAGGAGTCATTCATGCAAGTCAATTCCGCTCAACGTAAACAAGGTGGCTTTACACTTTTAGAAGTGATGGTCGTTATCGTTATTCTTGGTGTGCTAGCTAGCTTAGTTGTCCCTAATTTATTGGGTAACAAAGAAAAAGCCGATCAACAAAAAGCGATCACAGATATCGTAGCACTAGAAAACTCATTGGATATGTACAAGTTAGATAACAGTGTATACCCAACGACAGATCAAGGCTTAGAAGCATTGGTATCGAAACCATCAGCAAGTCCAGAGCCTCGTAATTATCGTGCTGACGGTTATATTCGTCGTTTGCCAAATGACCCATGGGGTTATGAATACCAATACCTGAGTCCTGGTGATAATGGCACGATTGATATCTTCTCTTTAGGTGCTGATGGTCAAGAAGGCGGTGAAGGAGCTAATGCAGATATTGGTAACTGGAACATGCAAGACTTTTAATAAGTCATAAGCTTATCGTTAATTAAGAGCAATGATGAAGATAAAACGTGAGGTTGGGTTTACCCTAATCGAAATAATGTTGGTATTGGTGCTGCTGTCGGTAAGTTCGATGGCGGTCATCATGAGCTTACCTGAAAGTCGAGATGATCATCTTGAAGAGCAGGCCTCACGTTTTTATCAGTTAGTTCAGCTTCTCAATGAAGATGCTTTACTCAACGGGATGGATTACGGCATCTATTTCAATCAAGAGCGACAAGAATATCGCTTTATGACATTGACATCAGATGGCTGGCAGCCTCTTGAGAAAAGTCGCTTTTTTACTGAAGTGAAAATAGAAAAAGACATCGAATTTGAGATGGAGTTAGGCGGTTCCGCATGGGCTGACGACGATCGCTTATTTGAACCGGGTTCTTTGTTTGATGAAGACATGTTCGCGGATGTCGAGAAAGATAAAAAACCGAAACCGCCGCAAGTAATGGTGTTATCAAGTGGTGAAGTGACCCCATTTTTATTTCGCCTTTTTCCTGCGAAGGTAAGTGGAAACCTTGATAATCAAACGTGGTTAATTAAAGCGGATGAATCTGGTGTGATCACGTTGGATAAGCCAGGGGAAGAAGACGATGAAAAGTAGTCATTATGTGCACTCTCGGCACAAAGGCATGACGTTACTTGAAGTCTTAGTTGCCCTTGCTATTTTTGCTACCGCCGCATTAAGTGTATTGAGATCCGTTACTCAACACATCAATACCTTAAGCTATTTAGAAGAGAAAACCTTTGCTTCGATGGTGCTAGATAATCAAATGGCATTAATGTTGTTAGATAAACCACCAACTTCGATTAAAAAAGGGAAAACAGAGCTTGCAGGTCAAACGTGGTATTGGACCATTGCCCCAGTAAAAACGACGTCTAATATTTTAAAATCAGTGGACGTATCTGTAGCAACAACCAAAGACCAAAAATCCCCACTATTAACGGTAAGAACGTATGTTGCGCCGTAGTCATATAAATAAACGATCTCGAGGTTTTACGCTGATCGAGGTGATGGTCGCTATCTCTGTATTTGCCACATTAAGTTTTTCGGCGTATCAGGTGGTGAATCAAGTACAGCGCAGTAATGCTCTCTCTTTGGAAAAAAGTGAACGAATTAAAGAATTACAGCGCAGTTTGGTTTTTCTTGATAACGACTTTCGTCAAATTGTGGCGCGTCAATTCAGAAGCAATGGAGAAAAAGCGGATGGAAAGTTAATTTCAGCCGATGACTATTTATTGGATTCAGAATCTCAAGGTATTTTGTTTGTTCGTTTAGGTTGGAAAAATCCACAGGAAGCCTTCCCGCGAGGTGAGATCACCAAAGTGGGCTATCGCGTCGTTGAAAATAAACTTGAACGTTTATGGTGGCGTTATCCTGATACCCCTGTTGGTCAAAAGCCAGTGGTTACGCCATTAATCGATGGCGTCGAAGAGATTAAATTTGAATTTTATGACGGTAAAACATGGCAAAAGAAATGGCAGAAAAAAAATGAGCTGCCATTTGCTATTAAGCTTCTTATCGTGTTTAAAGATTATGGGGATGTAGATCGAATTTATCTTACGTCAGGTTATCAATTGGATGAAAGCAACAAAAATGACGATGAGTCCAAGGGCGGTTAATGAATAGAGTATTAATGAACCGTTCTCATAAAAATCAAAGCGGAGTTGCGTTGATTGTTGTATTGCTTCTATTAGCGATAATGGTGACGATTGCCGCTCAAATGTCAGAGCGTTTGTTTATTCAGTTCCATCGTGCTGAAAATCAGTTGAATCATCAACAAGCGTATTGGTATTCCATTGGGGTTGAAGCACTAGCCAAGGCAGGTATTGAAGAAGCCTACAAAGATGGAGATACCATTAATTTAAGCCAGATGTGGGCGACAGAAGAAACAACGTACCCATTAGATTACGGTGAAGCGTTTGGTGGAGTGAAAGATAAGCAAGCTTGTTTTAATTTAAATGCATTAAGTAATATAGAACCAAGTGCCGATCCGTCTGTACGTCCATTTTTAGTGACCGTATGGATGAATTTATTGGAATCTGTTGAGGTAGAAAATTATTTAGCGGAAGTGATCGCGGATTCTAGCTGGGAATATATGGATGCTGATGATGTGGTTCGTTCGAACTCTGGTGTTGAAGACAGTACGTATCAATCCTTTAAGCCTCCTTATTTAGCACCAAATGGATGGATTGCAGATGTGAGTGAGTTACGAGCGATTAATGGTGTCACCGCTGAGGTTTTTAAAGCGGTATCGCCATTAACTTGTGCTATTCCAACGGCGAACTGGTATTTGAATGTGAATACATTACAACCAGAGCAAGCAAACATTTTAGTGGCGTTATTTTCACCGAATTTAAGTGAAAGCGATGCTCAAGAGGTATTAGAAAACCGTCCGTTTGATGGCTGGGCAAGCGTTGAAGATTTTTTATCAGAGTCGGCCATCAATCGAGTGGATGAGAATATAAAAACAAAAGCCAAACCGTATTTATCAATAGATAGTCAGTTTTTTGAGTTAGATGCTCAAGTATTAGTAGAAGAATCACGCGTACGTGTGCGTTCTTTATTGCACAGCAGTGATAAGAAAGTGGTGAACGTTATCCGTCGCCAATATGGAGGAATGAGTGAGCGAACATCTGATAATAAGGCTGAATAGTCAACCATCAGATCCCATTCAATGGATCGTCTGGTCACCAGAACAAAAAGAAATCATCGCTTCGGGCGAATTAGTTTCCTCTGAAACGTTATCCTCGTTAACTCAATACGCAGAACAACGCATTGTTTCTGTATTATTGCCGAGCAGTGATGTTTTATTAAGAGAAGTCGCGATTCCAGAAGGGGCGGCTCGACAGTTTTCATCCATGTTACCTTTTATTATTGAAGATGATTTGGCTCAGGATGTAGATGATTTACATATCGTCATAATAAAGAAAAATAATAAAACAGCGCAAATTGCTATTGTTGAACATGAAAAAATGGACACTTGGATTACTCAGTTAAAGGACGCTGAAATTCACGCTAAACAGTGGTTACCAGATGTACTCGCTTTGCCTTATCAAGAGGATGGCTTATCGCTCGTACAATTGAATGAACAATGGTTGATTCGTCATCAGGAGCATCAAGGTGCGGTAGCTGAATCGAGTTGGGTTTCTGTATTGTTAGATGGCATGGTCATCTTCGCGAATGCACAGAAGTTAGAAAGCCAGAGTGACGTCGATGAAGCGGAAAGTGAATCAACGCCTGTTGTTGTGATCCATGCTTATTCTCCTTGTGAAATAGAGATCGATAATGCCGAAGTACATATAGAATCCCCTGAATTGGTGATGCAGCTATTAGCTGAAGGCGCTATCCATTCCAAAGTGAATATATTAACGGGAAGGTATCGTCCTCAATCGTCTTGGCGCAAACACTGGCGGATATGGCAAAAAGTGATTCTGGTGTTTGGTTTAGTGATGGTTGCGTTTGTTGGGCTGCATATTTCTGAAGTGCAAAAATTAGAACAACACAGTGTTGCTCTTCGAGCTGAAAGTGAACGTATTTTTCGTGAAATTTTTCCAGGGAAACGAAAAATACCAACCTCAAGTTATCTGAAGTCTCAAATTAAAAATGAAGAGATGCGCTTGCAAGGTGGAGCGGGAGGGAACGATCTTTTAGGCTGGATGGCCGAGCTTCAACCTTATTTAGCAAAGGTGCCTCAAGTTAAACTAAAAAGTTTAAAATTTGATGGAAAGCGTGATGAGTTACGTCTTCAAGCCAGTGCTGCTGATTTCCCTTATTTTGAGCAATTGACGTCAGAATTGGGCACTCAATTTGTGGTCGAGCAAGGACAACTTAATAAAAACCAAGGCGAAGTTTTTGGTGCCATTGTCATTAGGAGAAAATAATGAAAGCATTAATGACATGGTGGCAAAGTATTTCACCACGTGAACGTGTTTTGGTTGGTGGTGGTAGCATCGCTTTGTTGATCGCTTTGATTTATTGGGGAGGTATAAAACCCCTCAATGAAAGAGCGGAACTGGCTCAAAATCGTATTAACAGTGAACGTAATTTATTGGCTTGGGTACAAAAGAAAGCCGATAACATAACGACATTACGTGGTGGTACTTCTCATAATGCACAAACCAGCATTAAACCGATGAATCAAGTAATACCAAGTAGTACCAATCGTTTTAAGATTGAACTGATCAGAATGCAACCTCGCGGTGACGTTATGCAAGTGTGGGTGAAACCATTGCCATTTAATTCATTGATAAACTGGTTGGCTTATTTAAGAGACGCACAGGGCATTGATGTGCAGTTTTTAGATATTGATAAAGCCGAAGTGGAAGGTATGGTTGAAGTGAATCGTCTGCAGCTAAGTCGAGAGGCATCATGAAGTTTAAATTATTGATTGCGACGGTATTTTCGACGTTTTTTACCTTTAGTGCGTTATTGCATATGCCGATTCAATGGGTGGTTGACCAAGCACCAAAAGTAAACGGTTTGGCATTAACTGGGTTATCGGGTACACCATGGAAAGGACAAGTGGATTCATTATCTTGGCAGCGTGTTAATTACGGCCAAGTTCAATGGGAAATTGACCCACTGGCTATCTTAAAGGGACATGCTGAATTTGCGGTGCGTTTTGGCCGGGGCAGTGAGCTCGGTTTACGTGGTAAGGGAATGGTTGGTTATAGCGTATCAAAAGGCGCTTATGCTGAAAATGTGGTGGCGTCTTTTCCTGTTGCTAATATTTTGAATCGATTACCAATGGCGGTGCCTGTTTCATTGCAAGGGCAAGCCGAGATTACCGTTAAATCGTTTCAGCAAGGTCAACCTTGGTGCAAACACGCTGAGGGTGAGGTTGTTTGGTCTGGTGGTAAAATCGTTTCTCCATTGGGAAATATTGATCCGAAAACCGTGATTGCGGATACAACGTGTATTGAGAGCAAATTAACGGTTGTGAGTAAGCAAAACTCTTCGGATGTCAGTAGTGAATTTAATATTGTGTTGAATCCAAATCGTTCTTACCAAGTGAATGGATGGTTCAAACCAGAGTCGAGCTTCCCATCTAGCTTTAGAAGCCAGCTAAAATGGCTAGGCAAGCCTGATGCAAAAGGGCAATATAGAGTGACTTATTCCGGACGTCTTTAAGGGTATATGATGGCTAAAAAACAATTGCCGACCATCTTAGATAAACGAATTGAAGCGAAATCAAAACTGTTTTGTATTGAATCGGTTGATCTGCGTTTTTCAAATGGTGTGGAACGTACTTATGAACGAATGAAACCAAGTGGTCGTCATGCGGTTATGATGGTTCCTGTTACTGAGCAGGGTGATTTACTCTTAGTTCGTGAATATGCGGTTGGGACTGAACGCTATGAGCTTGGGTTCCCTAAAGGATTAATCGATGAAGGTGAAATGCCAATAGAAGCGGCAAACCGAGAATTGAAAGAAGAGATTGGCTTTGGTGCAGAGAAATTAACAGCATTAAAAGAATTGGTTTTAGCGCCGTCTTATTTCTCGAGTAAAATGACGCTTTTTGTTGCCCAAGGCTTGTACCCTGAGAGATTGGAAGGGGACGAACCTGAGCCATTGGACATTGTTCGCTGGCCATTAAGTCAAGCGTCTGAATTACTTCATCATCTCGATTTTTCAGAAGCAAGATGCATTAGTGCATTATTGCTTGCTCAACAATTTTTAGGAAAGGAGTGATATTGATGGATTCTACGTTTTCACATCTTCTTCCTGACGTGATCAAAATTGCTCGCGCTTCAGGTCAATTGATTTTAGATATCTATGAAAAAGGCGATTTTGAAGCGTTTATTAAAGCGGATCAAACGCCAGTGACAAGTGCGGATTTAGCTGCTCATAAATTGATCATGGAAAAGCTGTCTCAACTGACGCCTGATATTCCAATTTTATCTGAAGAAGACGCGAATGTGTCTTTAGAACAACGTTCTCAGTGGGAGCGCTATTGGTTAGTTGATCCGCTTGATGGAACTCAAGAGTTTATTGCTCGTAGTGGTGATTTTGCTACCATCATTGCATTGGTTGAAAATAACTGTCCTATTATGGGGGTTGTTTATGCGCCGGTTTCTGGTGTCACTTATTATGCTTATGAAGGTAAAGGTGCATGGAAAATCCCTGATATGGATGAAAGTGTGCGCATTAGCACGCTTAAGCATGAAGAAGAGAAACAGCCCATTGCGGTTGCGATAAGTCGTCGCCAAAACATTAATAACATTACTCGCTGTATGAGTTCTGAATGGAATTATGATTTAGTGCCATTGGGATCCGCCGCCTTAAAAGCCTGTTTGGTTGCAGAAGGTGCTGTCGATTGTTATTTACGTTTGGGGCCAACAGGCGAGTGGGATACCGCAGCAACACAATGTATTGTTCAAGAAGCGGGTGGTCGTATATTATCAACCAAGCTTGAACCACTGTCGTACAATGAACGAGAGTCGTTAGAGAACCCTAATTTTATTGTATTAGGTGACGAGAATCTTCCATGGGATTCTATTTTAACTTGTGAATAATGAGCACCAATCTTGATAAATTGATTATTAAGATTGGTATAATTTCGGTTCGATACTCGAAATTCAGTGTTTTTCAGAGTACAATCCTTAATCATACTAATTTAGTCAGGTATTACTTGTGACTTCAATCAATATTACTGAAAGTGCTCAAGAGCACTTTGCAAAACTTCTGGCACAACAGCCAGAGGGGACAAACATTCGTGTATTCGTGGTTAACCCAGGAACTCAAAATGCAGAGTGTGGCGTATCATATTGCCCACCGGAAGCGATTGAAGCGAACGATACTGAACTGAAATTTGAAAACTTATCTGCGTATGTAGATGAGCTAAGTTTGCCTTTCTTAGAAGATGCAGATATCGATTACGTTACGGATAAAATGGGCTCTCAATTAACATTGAAAGCGCCTAACGCAAAAATGCGTAAAGTAAATGATGATGCACCTTTATTTGAACGTGTTGAATACGCGATTCAAACTCAAGTGAACCCTCAGCTTGCTGGCCATGGTGGTCACGTAAGTCTAATGGAAATCACCGAAGCCGGTATTGCGATTGTTCAATTTGGTGGTGGCTGTAATGGTTGCTCGATGGTTGACGTGACATTAAAAGAAGGCATTGAAAAAGAGCTTTTAGCTCAATTTGAAGGTGAATTAACGGCGGTTAAAGATCTGACAGAGCATGATCGTGGTGAGCACTCTTACTACTAATCAGAACGCTGATGTTGTAAATGTGAAAAGGTGAGTATGTACTCACCTTTTTTGTGTCTATGGCATTATTATGAGATTAATTAAGCTTAAGCGTTTGAGTAAATATCTCGTTCGCCAAGCCAGCGCTGAATAATGGCTTTTGCATTACTTGGGTAACTGTCATGAATATAACGTGCAATGCGTTGGACTTCAGGGATTAAGTGTTGATCTCGAACTAAATCGGCAATTTTAAAATCTGCTAATCCTGTTTGTTTTGTTCCTAATAACTCACCGGGCCCACGAATTTCTAAATCTCGTTGTGCGATGACAAAGCCATCATTACTTTCGCGTAGCACACTTAATCGCTTTTGTGCCGTTTTAGATAATGGGGCGTGATAAAGCAGAACACAGTGACTTGCTACTGTTCCTCGACCAACACGGCCTCGTAATTGATGTAATTGAGCAAGACCTAATCTTTCTGGGTTCTCTATGATCATTAAGCTTGAATTTGGTACATCGACACCGACTTCAATAACGGTAGTGGCTACTAACAAATGTAACTTACCTTCTTTGAATTCTTGCATGATGTGTTGTTTTTCTTGCGATTTCATTCTGCCATGAACTAAACCAATATTAAGTTCTGGTAGTTGTAAGCGAAGTGATTCTGCTGTGTCTGATGCAGCTTGTGCCTCTAGTACTTCTGAATCATCGATTAACGTACATACCCAGTAGGCTTGACGTCCATCTTCAAGACAGGCTGTTTTTACTTTATCCACGATCTCGCTTCGGCGGGTATCAGGAACCGCGACCGTTTGAATTGGTGTTCTTCCCGGCGGTAATTCATCAATTACAGAGGTTTCAAGATCAGCATACGCTGTCATTGCCAAGGTTCGAGGTATTGGCGTTGCTGTCATGATTAATTGATGTGGATAAGCCCCATTTTTTAGCCCCTTTTCTCGTAGCTCTAGGCGTTGGTCAACACCAAAACGATGTTGTTCATCGATAATCACCAACGCGAGATGGTGAAATTGAACATGTTGTTGGAAAAGTGCGTGAGTGCCCACTATCATTTTTGCTTCACCGCTAGCAATACGGGTTAATTCTTTTTCTTTCGCTTTTCCCGTTAGCTTTCCTGCTAGCCACCCAACAGGGATACCCATGCTCTCAAACCACTTGGTAAAGTTAATGGCGTGTTGTTCTGCTAACAGCTCTGTAGGGGCCATTAATGCAACTTGGTAACCATGTTCTATGGCTTGTACTGCGGCTAATGCAGAGACAAGGGTTTTACCTGAGCCAACATCCCCTTGAACTAAGCGCATCATTGGGTGTGGTTTTGCTAAATCGTGTTCTATTTCAGCCACGACTCGCTGTTGTGCATTTGTTGGGGTGAAGGGGAGCTGTGCTAATAATTTTTGCTTTAGATTACTTCTTGTTGTTAATGGTAACGCATTTTCTTGCTGGCCTTTACTGCGTACCGATAGCATAGATAGGTTCTGTGCTAATAATTCTTCAATAATCAATCGTTGTTGTGCTAGATGCTTTCCTTCATCAAACGCTTCTAAGTTAATTGAAGGATCAGGGCGATGAATAATATGCAACGCTTGATTTAGCGTTATTTGATTATTGTATAACCCTTGTGGTAATAATTCGGTGACCGCGGCTTTGTCTAAGAGTACAAGTGCTTGATCGGTAAGGCTGCGGAGTGTGTTTTGGCGAAGACCATCAGTCGCAGGGTAAACGGGGGTTAATGTTGCTTCAATGTCTAAAGGTTTAGAGGGAGTATGAAATTGATAATCAGGGTGAACAATTTCTAAACCTACACCGCCTCGTTTTATCTCTCCGTAAGCATGGACTAATTTACCTTCACTAAAATGGTTTTTCATTCCTGCATTAAAATTGAAAAAGCGCAGTGTAATCGTTCCGTTGCCATCACTGATTTTTACTAACAGCATTTTTCTTTTGCCAAATTGAAGATCACAAGACATGACATTGCCTTGTACTGCGGCAAATAAGCCGGCATGAACACGTGCTATTGGGTAGACTTTGGTTCGATCTTCATAGCGTAGAGGCAGGTGAAAAAGTAAATCTTGGATAGTAACCAAACCAATTTTAGCCAGCTTTTCGGCTACTTTCGCGCCGACACGAGCCAGAGAGGTTAATGGGGTGGCTGAAAGTAATTGGTTGGTCATAATGTGTCCCTGAAATTAGTCTCGCTTTAACGCAAAGTGATGAAACTTACGTCCTTGATAAGTCATTATACCTTTATCGCCAGGGTTTAGAGCATTAAAAAAATGAATGCCTACTTCAAATTCTCTTTTGGGGCCAAAATTTCCTTTCTGTACATAAATCCAAAACTCTTGCCCTTCTTCTCCAGGTTGGGCATCGGTAATCTCAATGATCTGTTTATCAAGAATAGTCACTTCTGTTTTCATCTCAGGGGCATTTTCGCCAAGCATGTATTTACTTTGAAAGCGCTTAAATAATACCGCAGCGATGAGGATGAAAATAAATAGCGTAACGATATAAATAACTGGCATGGTTGTCCTTAAACTTACGAGTGATAAATACGTTTTATTCTACCGTTTCTATAAAGAGGAGATAATGACTATTTGTCGAGAGTGTGGGGGTTTTCTATTTATTTCTTCTATTATTTGTTTATTAATAATGTGACAAATTAGAATTTGAGATCTGACTCGAAGATTAAAAATAAGAAAAGCGTTTTTATAAGTATAAAAATAAAGGTTATCTGTGTGTTTGATTTTCAATTCGAGTACAGTAGAAAGAACAAAGTGAGTCGCTAGGAGAGTGAAATGTCGGATATTGATCTTGTGGTAAAACAAAGCAGGAAAATAGAATCGTTATTAAAAATGCATTATCACGCTGAAGGTAAAGGCTTACATCAACTGATCAGTAGTTGTGAAGAGCGGTTACCACACGATGTAATTAAAAAATTACGCTTTATAGCTACGATAAGAAATAAAGTGGTGCATGAAGATGGGTATAAATTAGAGGATAAAGCAGGTTTTAAGAGTGCTAGCCAAGAATCAATTGATATTTTGACACCTAGAGCGAGCCGCTTTCTTTGGAAACTAGTTTTCTTTATTGTGTTGTTTTCTACGTTGATTTCAGTTGGTATCTATTTGATTCACTGGGATAATATTAAGAATCTATTCTAATATCTTCTTTTCTGATATAAAAAAACGGACGCAAATGCGTCCGTTTTTTTATATAAACTTATTTGAATGTATATTAGTACATCATTGGCAGAGTCATTAGTCCAACAACTACGGCTATCATCATAAGTCCTTGTTTTTGCGATGAAGTAATCATTATTATGCTCCTTTAATGTCTTCTATCATTGCTTGACAAATAGAATAGCATCATTTTCGTACTTTGATCAACCCCTGAGTGCTCTAAAGCTTGAAAAAATAACTTTTCTCTGACAAAAGTGTGCTTTTATCACTGTTTTAAGGTTCTCTTTTGTCTGTTGATATATCGGTTTATTATGTTGCTTTTGTGTTAAGTTGGTATAAGTTGCTGATAAGTATGGGCTAAATGCTATTTTTACTCGTTTGATAATTAATCACTTATTTATCGTCTTGTTTTGGGGCTTAGCGTGCCCATTTATAGTGATAGTTATCTTTCTCTTTTTATTTTTCCAGTTTATTGCTGTAAATCATTGATCATTTGCCTAGTTGCTTACTTCTAACACTAAAATTAGTCTAAAGATCTTGTTTTCATTCAGTGTATTTCGTATTTTTTCTATACTTAAATTTAATTTGTTATTTTTAAATTATTGTTTTTTATTGGTTTAAGTTTGTTTTCTTATGGTTTTGAATGTATTTTCATGTCTTGGGTGGGAGTTTTTTTAGCATAATAAGGGCGTGCAGATAGGAAGCAGTAAATAATGCCTATTTTTACGTTTTCATTGAGTTTGCAATACTACTGATAGAGATTAAAAACGGTAAGTTTAGATCTATAACAAAAGTATAGACGATGATCTTTGTTATGCTGACGATAAGACCTTATATTTTATTAGGAAGCACAATGAAGCAAGATATCCATGGACACAGTGTATTAAACATTCTACTGAACTCTGAGGTTCCTTTACCTCGTGCTGAGTTAGAATTGATGGTTATTACTGAGTTCGGTTCTGACGTTTGTTTTCATACATGCAGTCAGCAAGAGTTGACGTTAAATGAATTACTGAATTTTTTATTATCTAAGAAGAAAGTAATAGAAACTAATGATGGCTTAATCGCAGACCCTGATCGCATGTGTAATCATTAAATACAAAAAAGGTCGCTAGTAAGCGACCTTTTTTATAATTGCATAAAACTACATGCCGATGGTTGTTGTTGCATATTTAAAGTAACTCATGATGCCATCTAGGAACATTTGAACTGAAATCATTAACAGTAACATGCCCATTAAGCGCTCTATTGCAGCGAGTCCTTTTTCTCCTACAACTCGTTGGAATAAATCAGAGAACATTAAAATGACGGTGGTTGCAGCCCAAGCGCCTAATAGTGCTAAACTCCAATCAGCCATGCGATTAGGTTCTTGGTGAGCCAATAATAATAATGTGGCCAAGATAGAAGGCCCTGCAATCATAGGTATTGCGAGAGGCACAATTAAAGGTTCGTCACCGGCCCCTAAACTCGCCCCTAATCCCCCTTCTGGTGGGAAAATCATTTTCAAACCGATTAAAAAGAGAATGATGGCACCTGAAATAGACACGGCTTCTTTTTTTAAACTTAAGAAGTTTAGTATTTGCTCTCCCATAAAAAGAAAAGCCATCATAATAGACAGAGCAATCAGCAGTTCTCTAATTAAAATAATGCGTCTTCGCTTTTTCTCTACGTGTTTAAGGATAGAGGTAAATACAGGTAAATTACCCATTGGATCCATGATCAAAAAAAGCATGACTGCTGCGGAGAATGTGTCCATAAATGAGTACCGAAATTAGAAACGTAAGAATAAGATGAGATCATAACATACATAGCGAATTGAAAAGTGGCAGAACGAATGACTGATAGGCATAAAAAAAGGAACAATAAATGCTCCTTAATACTATCGTTTGATGAGGGTTATTTTTCCATCATGTGTTTTGTTCTTATATCGAGTAATGCAAAGACACCAAAAATCAGAATGGACCATTTTTCCCATCGGCTCATGGTGATCTTATCGCCGAATGCGCCAATAAAGATAAGCATCTGTAAGCCATGCATCATGAATAAGAAGGCGGTCATGATATAGAGGGCAATGGCTGCTTTTCCTGGGAAAGGCATAAAAATATTTAATAATAAAATTAGCCAAACAAACCCTATGGCTGCTTTGGCAAGAATGATCAGTCCTTTCATCTATTCCTCTCTTTCATATAGTTTAAATGTAACTTGTCCTGCGGTTTTATCTCTATGTAATCGCCAATGAGCAGGCGTTGGCAATGAGCTTAGTTCTTTTTCCGCTTCAATGTAAATCATTGCATTTTTAGTAAGCCAACCATTTTGTTCTAATTTAGTTAATGTTTCTTCTAGTAGGTCTTTTCTAAAAGGAGGATCAATAAAGACGACATCAAATGGCGTGGGAGTTTGGTTTAAATACGCTAATGCATCGATATGATGAAGTTCTATATTATCGGCTTTTAGGCTTTCTGCATTTTGTTTTAATTGGGTATGAGCTTGTTTGTTTAATTCAAGCATCACAACGTGTTCGGCTCCACGAGAGGCCGCTTCAAATCCTAAACCACCGCTACCAGAAAATAGATCCAAGCAACGAGAACGAGGAATATCAAGGGCTAACCAATTAAATACGGTTTCTTTTATGCGATCAGTTGTGGGTCTTAATCCCTCTGCATCATGCACTGGAAGTTTACGTCCACGCCAGCGTCCGCTGATGATTCGGATACTTCCAGAGGCTCTATTTGTGTTAGAAGTGCGAGATGAATGTTGTTTACGTTTAAGCATAGATTTTTTGACCGCTAAGAAAGTGATAGTATACGAGAAAATAGTACCAATTTAATTCTAGGATTTCTCAATGACAGGCAAAAAGAAACGCGGATTATTGTCTTGGTTAGGTTTTGGTGATGAAGAAAAAGCCGAACAACCAACAGTAGAGCAACAATCAGTAGAAGAAAGCACTGATGAGAGTGTAATTGAAGATGTTCAAATTGAACAGCTCAAAGAGAATGAAGAGGTTACGACTTCCATTGAAGTGGATGAACCACAGCAATTGGAGGTAATTGACTCTACACTTGAAGAAAATAAAGAAGAAGAGCTGGTTGTTGAGGCTGTAGTCGTTGAAGAAATTGCGACGTCTAATATTGAAGAAGTACAAGAAAAGCCAACAGAAAGTTTTTTTGCTCGATTAAAGCGCAGTTTACAGCGCACAAAAGAAAACATTGGTGCGGGATTTTTTGGTTTATTCAGTGGTAAAAAAATAGATGACGATCTATTTGAAGAATTAGAAGAACAATTATTGATTGCTGATGTGGGGATGGATACCACTGTTAAAATTATCAATAGCTTGACGGAAAAGGCAAGTAAGCGTGATTTGAAAGATGGTGAAGCTTTATATGGCCTGCTAAAAGAAGAAATGGCTGAGATTTTAGTTAAAGTGGAGCAACCTTTAGTCATCGATGAAAAAAACAGCCCTCATGTAATCTTAATGGTTGGTGTTAATGGGGTAGGTAAAACGACGACAATTGGTAAGTTAGCTAAACAATTTCAAAATGATGGTAAGTCCGTCATTTTAGCGGCGGGCGATACATTCCGTGCAGCGGCGGTTGAACAACTTCAAGTATGGGGTCAACGTAATGATGTCCCTGTTATTGCGCAGCACACTGGTGCCGACAGCGCCTCGGTTATTTATGATGCCATTGAAGCCGCAAAAGCTCGAAAAGTAGACGTTGTGATTGCAGATACTGCAGGTCGTCTCCAAAATAAGAGTAACTTGATGGAAGAATTGCGTAAAATTGTACGTGTAATGCAGAAGATAGATCCATCAGCGCCTCATGAAGTGATGCTAACGCTTGATGCGGGTACTGGTCAAAACGCCATTAGCCAAGCCAAACTATTTAGCGATGTTGCACCGGTTACGGGAATTACATTAACAAAATTAGATGGTACTGCAAAAGGTGGCGTAATCTTCTCTATTGCCGATCAATTTCAAATCCCAATCCGTTATATTGGTGTTGGTGAAGGCATTGATGATTTACGTCCGTTTGTGGCGCAAGATTTCATTGATGCGCTATTTAGTCGTGAGGAATAACATGTGATTCGATTTCAGCAAGTTTCAAAAGCCTATCGAGGTGGTCGCCCAGCATTACAAAAAGTAAATTTTCACCTTAATAGAGGCGAAATGGCTTTTTTAAGTGGTCATTCCGGCGCAGGTAAAAGTACCTTGCTGAAATTGATCTGTGCGATTGAACGTCCAAGTGACGGTAAGATTTTATTTAATGGGCATGATATTACGAAGATCTCTAATCAAGACATTCCCTTTTTACGTCGTAATATTGGCATTGTATTTCAAGATCATAAATTATTAATGAATCGCACTGTTTTTGATAATGTTGCATTACCTATGCGTGTTGAATCGGTGAGAGAGAATGACATTAAACGTCGTGTATCTGCAGCATTAGACAAAACGGGCTTATTAGATAAAGCAAAGAGCTATCCGATGCAGTTATCAGGTGGTGAGCAACAACGAGTGGGTATCGCTCGGGCTGTCGTTAATAAGCCGATGTTGTTATTAGCGGATGAACCAACGGGTAACCTTGATCCTCAATTATCTCGCCAAGTGTTTAACTTATTTGCTGAGTTTAATCGTGTAGGTGTGAGTGTATTAATGGCATCGCATGATTTGTCATTAATTGGTGGTAATAAATACCGTCGTTTTGATCTTCACCAAGGGTGTCTACGTGAGGTAGCTGAACATGGCTAAGCGTAAAGCAAAAAATACTCAAGGCGCATCGAATGATGGATTTTGGGCTTCTCATAAAAAACAGGCAAGACTTTCTTTTCAAGAACTATTACGTCGCCCATTAGGTAACTTATTAACACTTGCTGTTATTGCTATGTCGCTAACTCTGCCTTCAACGATGTATTTGGTGGGTAAAAACTTAACGATTGTTGCTTCAAAATGGCAAGCACCTTCGCAAGTGAGCTTGTATTTACAACAAAACGTAGCTGAATCAAAAGTTTTAGAATTAAAAACAGAATTGGATGGGTGGGAAGAGGTTGAAGCGATTCAATACATTTCTCCACAAGAAGGGTTAAAAGAACTCAGTGAGCATTCTGGTTTTGAACAAGCCTTAACATTACTTGATAGTAATCCTTTGCCCGCAGTATTGATTGTTTCACCTAAAACGGAATGGCAAACGACAGAGAAAGTGAATCAGTTAGTGAGTCGTCTAAAACAGCAGTCTTATGTCAACGAAGTTCGCTTGGATGATGACTGGTTAATGCGTTTAGATGCCATTAAGCATGTTGCTGTCGTTGTGGCGACAACGTTAGCTGTTTTAATGTTTATTGCTGTCTTCCTTATTGTTGGTAATACATTGCGGTTTAATGTGTTGGAACAAAAAGATGAAATCCAGGTGATGAAGTTAGTGGGAGCAACAAATACCTTTATATTACGTCCTTATTTATACACTGGGATGTGGTTTGGTTTACTCGGTGGTTTTATTGCTTGGTTCTTAACGGCCATTATTACCGTGACTCTGAATGGTGCGGTCGATAATGTTGCTGTACTTTATGACAGCGTGTTCCGCTTGATCGGGTTAACATGGGATGAAAGTTTATTATTACTGATGCTGTCTTCCTTTTTAGGTTTATTGGCGGCAAGAATCTCGGTGTTACGTCATTTGAAAGAGATAGAGCCAGTATAAGGATTTAAGTACTGTTTTTATCTGTTGTGATCAATTTCTTAAAAAGCCGTTAATTATCTGAATTAGCGGCTTTTTTATTTTTTGTTTATGAAAAACTGAACTTAGTTAACAGAAATTAGTCCATAAAGTGTGGATAATTTTCCGCCTTTCCCTTGCAGTCTGTTTATTTTAAGTACATTATTGCAAGGTTAAGTTGAAGTTAAATCTAGATATAAATGGGGATTTGAATGTCGAAAGAGATGTATTCAATGGCTGTCGTTTCTCAAGATAGCATCGATAGCTATCTACGTTCTGTTAATCGTTACCCGATGTTAACGGTTGAGAAAGAGCGCGATCTTGCTGAACGTCTACACTACAAAGAAGAAATAGAGGCGGCAAAAGAGCTGATTTTATCTCATCTACGCTTCGTTGTTCATGTCGCTCGTGGATATTCTGGTTATGGCTTACCTTTGGCGGATCTTATCCAAGAAGGTAATGTTGGTTTGATGAAAGCAGTAAAACGATTTAACCCTGAAGTGGGTGTTCGTTTGGTTTCATTTGCAGTGCATTGGATTAAAGCTGAAATTCATGAATACGTATTAAGAAACTGGCGTATCGTGAAAGTAGCAACAACCAAAGCGCAGCGTAAACTGTTCTTCAATCTTAGAAAGAATAAAAAACGTCTTGGTTGGTTTAATAATGGCGAAGTTGAAGCCGTTGCTAAAGACTTAGGTGTATCGCCTTCTGAAGTTAGAGAGATGGAATCCCGTCTTGCAGCTCAAGATTCTACGTTTGAAGCTCCAACCGAAGATGACGACCGTGATATGGCGTTTACCGCGCCTGTTTATTACTTAGAAGATAAGCAGTCAGATATTGCTCATTCATTAGAAGAAGATAATTGGGAAGATTACACCAATAATCGTTTGGCTAATGCGATAGCAACGTTAGATGACCGCAGTCAACATATTGTTCAATCTCGTTGGTTAACTGATGAGAAGACGACGTTGCAAGAGTTAGCTAACACTTATTCTGTGTCTGCTGAGCGAATTCGTCAGCTTGAAAAGAACGCGATGAAAAAATTAAAAGATGCTGTAGGAGATATATTCTAACTACCGCATTATCGTTATACACAGAAGGCTGAATCCGAAAGGGTTCAGCCTTTTTTATGGCTAGGGTATTGCGATTAGGATCATAAGGTGTTTTTAAATCTTGTGTGTAACTAGAAGATTACCTGTGTAGATCTTAACGATTTTTTGATGAAGCTAGGTGAATCAGTCAGTAAGGAGGGTATTTACTATCCACACTTTAAGAAGGATCTTTACTACATGTTGTGGATCAATTTTTACAAAACCACTTTATCAACGTAATTCACAGGTTTTTCCACAGGCGGTTAAAAAAAGAACAGTTATTTTTGGTGTGATAATCAATGTGGATAATAACTTTGTGTATAACTTTGCTTAACCCTTACTGTCTCTGTGTTTTTCTTGTGGTTAATCGAGAGTACAATAGTGCTAAATAAATAATAAAGGCTCAATATGGAACAGTTTCAACATATCTCAGTAACGGATGCACAAGAAAAGCTAAATCAAAAAGATCATAATGCAAGAATGGTTGATATTAGGGATCCACAATCTTTTGGGCGAGGCCATGTTGATGGTGCGTTTCATTTGACTAATGACACGATCGTGACGCTAATGAATGAAGTGGAATTTGAACAACCTGTTTTAGTGATGTGTTATCACGGACACAGTAGCCAAGGTGCGGCACAATATTTAATTAACCAAGGCTATGAAGAAGTTTATAGTGTTGATGGTGGTTTTGAAGGCTGGCATAAAGCAGGCTTGCCCGTAGAAAAGTAGAGAATTTATGCATCGATTGATCGCGTTATCAAATCCAAGAGCTGGTCAGGCCTTTATTGATTATATGGCTTCACGTCATATTGATCTTCGTATGATGCCAGAAGGGGAAGGCCAGTTTGCGTTATGGGTAGTGTCTGATGATACTTATCTATTGGAAGTTGAATCGGAACTACAAGCGTTTTTAAAAGATCCTAATGCGACAAAATATCAATCAGCATCGTGGGATATGGCCGATACTCGTACTGCTAAATTTTCTTATTCTTCACCCAATATGATGAATATGGTAAAAGCCAAAGCCGGTGTGTTTACGTTATTCATTATGGTGAGCTGTATTATTATTTTTGCTTTGCAGCAATTTGGTTGGAATAATTCAGTCTTTCAATTATTGCACTTCCCTGAAAACCAAGGGCAAAGCATTGAGATATGGCGTTGGTTCTCTCATGCGTTACTTCACTTTTCAGCTACTCACATTATTTTTAATTTATTGTGGTGGTGGCAGCTTGGTGGAGACATTGAATTACGTTTAGGTCGAACAAAACTGGTTCAGTTGTTCTTGTTTTCTGCTTTATTTTCAGGACTTGGACAGTTTTGGATAGATGGTGCTAACTTTGGTGGTCTATCTGGTGTTGTGTATGCGTTATTAGGCTATTCGTGGTTTATTGGTTGGTTGGCTCCTGAAAGAGGTATCTCAGTGTCTAAACCTATCGTAGGGTTTATGCTGATATGGATCATTCTTGGGTATGTTCAGCCTTTTATGGCGATTGCGAATACGGCACATTTAGTGGGATTGATTACCGGTTGTGCTTTTGCAGCAATTGACAGTCAATTCAAGTTTAAAAAAGCGTAATAAAACGAAATAAAAATAGAGCAAGAAGATTATTTCTTGCTCTATTTTTTTATTTATTGGTAGATATATTTAGTAAACAATAAGTCCACAGCTAATGTTTTCCCTGTCTCTGCAAGCAGCAGTTCATTGATTGCCGTTAAGCATTCTTTTCTGATTTCTTCACGACCAGCCAATGATTTAATTCGGTTCTCAGGTTGTTGTCCAAAGACTTCAACTAATACATTACGGATTTGTGGATTATGATGCTCTAGAAGTGGAACTTCACGATTATCGGCAACCATAATGTCGATGCGAACTTGTATGTATCCGAGCTTTTTCCCTGTAGTAACAAAATTAGTGGTTAGATCGGGTGCTAAGGTGAAGTAACCCATTTTAGGTGTCGTTTCGTCTGCTGCTAAAACAGCAGGAGCAAAAAGTTGGCTAATAATTAGCAGTAGTCCTGCAAATAATGATTTCTTTGTCATTTTCTAATCCATTCATCCGTCAATTTATTTTATTACTTGTTACAATAGTCGGCAGTTGTGAGAAAAAATTAACCGTAATCTCTCAATATTATTGATATATGTGAGAGATGTTATAGAGAATATGTCAGAGATCAATTCTTGGTGTGCTTCTGTGCTTAAAAAAGTGCAATGGCAAGACGCCGATACGTTTACGTGTAGCAATGAATGGCAACAGTATTGGCTGTTAGGCCTAGATTCGTTGTCACGCCGTTTAGAGCAACATTGCCAAGTGTTGTCTGTATCGGTATTGGATAATACACATGTTGATTCCAGCGCTTTAAGAGCAGATGAAATTGCCCTTATTGGCGATGGAGTGTGCCTAAGACGTAAAGTTGTTTTACGAGGTGATGCTGTCGATTGGATTTACGGGAGAACATTAATACCGTTATCTTCTTTACAAGATCAGCCCCACGATTTAACGAAGCAAGGTCATGTACCGTTAGGCATTACTGTTTTTAGTGCTCAAGACGTTTTTAGAGATCAATTACAAGTAGCAAAAATTTTAACCGAGAAGGGGGAGTTGTTTGCTCGTCGTTCTCGTTTGTGGATGAATGGAAAGCCAATGTTGGTGGCGGAATTATTTTTACCTAAGGCATCTATTTATTCGGATAATTATTATTTAGAAAAAAACAATTCAAAGGGAAGTGAAGAATGACTCTGTCAAAAGCGAAGGCGTTTTGGCAATTAACGAGAATGAATCGTCCGATTGGCTCGTTGTTATTGTTATGGCCAACATTGTGGGCTTTATTTTTGGCGGCTGATGGAATTCCAGATTGGCATGTACTGATTGTATTTATACTCGGTGTTGTATTTATGCGTTCGGCAGGGTGTGTCATTAATGATTTTGCTGATCGTAAAGTGGATGGGCATGTAAAGCGGACGGCTAATCGCCCATTGCCTTCTGGATTAGTTTCTTCTAAAGAAGCACTTATTCTTTTTTCTGTATTGGTTACGTGTTCATTTATTCTGGTTCTAACCATGAATACATTAACGATTATGTTATCGAGTATTGGGGTTTTGTTAGCGATCGCTTACCCGTTTATGAAACGCATCACGTATTTACCGCAATTTGTACTGGGATTGGCGTTTAGCTGGGCAATCCCGATGGCTTATGCGGCAGAATCAAATCAAGTTCCGCCTGAGGCGTGGTTGTTGTTTGTGATTAATGCGGTATGGACAATTGCTTATGATACCCAATATGCAATGGTAGATAGAGATGATGACCTCAATATCGGTATCAAATCGACCGCGATTCTATTTGGACGTTTCGATAAGCTCATGATAGGCCTACTGCAACTGACCGTACTTACTTTATTGATAGCATTAGGTATACAGCTTTCGCTTCCAAGCCTATATAACTGGGGTGTCTTAGCCGCTGCAGGGTGTTTTGTGTATCAACAATGGTTAATTAAAGGACGTGAAAGAGAGGCTTGTTTCGAAGCGTTTTTAAATAATAACTATGTGGGTGGTTTTATTTTTGTCGCCATAAGTGCGAGCGTACTTATTTAATGACGTCAAAACTTTAAATTAGACGCATAAAAAAACCAGTACGTTTCGTGTACTGGTTTTTTATTATCTTAATATTAAGAGATAGCTGATTTAGTCTTCTTTTGTCATAACTGCTTGAATGGTGAGCTTGATCTCAGGATTAAGTAGTCGAGACATATCTCGAGAAAATGGCTCTACTTTACTTATAACAGCAACGCCATCACTGCTTAAATACCCTTCTGCTTTTAAAGTATTAAATAGAATACCAAACACACCTTTATCGAAAAATTCCGGGGCATTAATACCATGTAAACGACTTAAACGTTGCGCCATAATTTGACTTTGCTCTTCTAAATCATTTTTACCTAACTTAGGAGACGCTTGTAAGTGTGTTAATGCAATAGCGTAACGTTGCAGTGTTTCTGAAATCGTATGAGCAAGTAAATGCACTTTCAGAATATTGGTGGCATTGAGTTGTAAAACATCATTTTCTCTTTCGATCAGCTTTTGACGAACCAATTCATCGATATGCTGACTCACCACATCGTTTAATTCACTCTCATCATAATGCAGAAATAATTCGGCTTTAAGGAAAGGATAAATCTGTTGAATTTGTGCCTGAATGTTATCGATAGAAATTGAACGGTATTGCACAACTAATTTTGCTATTAAAGACGGTAATGCAAAAAGATGAATAATGTTATTGCGGTAATAGGTCATTAATATTGATTGATTTCGGTCTAATGAAATAATCTCACCTAGCGTATCTTTTTCAATAACAAATTTGTCTAATGCAATCGCGTGCTCTAATAGCGCTTCTGCATCTTGAGTGGGTACTGTTGCCGTATTCGAATAAGGAATGTTTCGTAATAGCTGCAGGTAGCAATCCAGTTGCTCAGTTAAATCTTCCTTACTAAGAGCGCGCTGACGAGCCGCAAGTAAAGCGGTCGCACATAGTGTTAATGCATTGGCTGCGACTGCGTCATTAATGTGTGTCATCATTTTATTTGCGATGCCATTAACTACAGGGGACATCCACTCTGGCTTTTGTGGTTCAATTGGGTTGATGGACTCAGACCAATTAGGTGCGTGTTCATTAAGGTAATGGTTTAAAGAAATCGGCTCGCCAAAGTTTACATAGCCTTGACCAAAGTTACGCAGTTTACGAAGCGTGCGTAGGACTTGTCCTGCGTTTTCTTTTTCTTTACGTTTGCCTTGTAACTCTTTTGCGTAAGTCGTTACTTCCATTACGTGTTCATAACCAATATACACAGGCACCAAGGTTACAGGGCGGTTTAAGCCTCGTAACATCGCTTGTACTGTCATGGCTAGCATACCCGTTTTGGCCTGCAATAGGCGACCGGTACGAGAACGACCCCCTTCACTGAAATATTCGACGGAATAGCCTTTCGCAAACAACTCGGCTAAATATTCACGAAAAATAGTAGAGTAAAGTCGGTTACCTTTAAAGCTACGGCGAATAAAGAAAGCACCGCCACGACGGAAAATAGGGCCTGCAGGGAAAAAGTTTAAGTTAATACCAGCAGCAATATGTGGTGGTACTAAGCCTTCATGGTAAAGAACATACGAAAGCAGTAGGTAATCCATGTGGCTGCGGTGACAAGGTACATAAACAATCTCATGGCCTTCTTGTGCTAATTTACGCACGGTCGCGGCGTTGTTGATGTTTAAGCCTTGGTATAGACGGTTCCATAGCCATTTAAGAATTCGATTGCCATTCTTGATCAGCGAATAAGAGAAGTTCGTTGCAATTTCTTCCATGATCCCCATGGCTTCTTTACGTACTTTCTCTACATCAACGTTACGGATCCTCGCTTCTTCTAAAATCACTTTTTCAATAGCTTGAGATTTTAATAACCGATTGAATAACGCTTGGCGATTCGGAAGGTTTGGTCCTGATGCCGCTAATTTCTGACGTGAGAAGTGGATCTTTGCTACACGAGCCAGTTTATGAGCTATTGCATCATCTGCACCGTGATTGTCTGCCATGTAGCGCAACGAAACGACAGGACTGATGCGTACCGTTGAATCACGACCAGCTTTAATTAGAGTCACAAACTTTTGTGGCCCATTTAATGGCATTAAATGAGGCTTACTTGTGCCTTCTTTTCCAGGTCTTCTTCCCCAAAGAATTGACGTCGGGATTAATTGAAAATCAGCATCAGGATTATCTGCATGGTGCTTGAGAACAATTTTAAATAAATCCAGAGACTCTTGTGGTAAATCATCATCAGTATCGAACATCTTTGGTCCGATAGAAGTGAATACATAACGAGGGTAAGACACACCATCAATTTCAATTGGAGAAAGAGGATCTGGTAGCCCTAACTCTTTAGCACTTTTTTGCAATGTGAGCAGATCGACATGAGATCGAAACGGCAGAGCATAAATAATTGGGCGCTCAATATCGATATTGAGATCTTCAATTGGATTCGATGGAATAGGAGTGCTCTTTACCATGACCGATAATGGCAACTTGAGTAAAGAGTGATAAATAGTTTGTCCTGTAGACATAATGACAATAACGCCTTAGTTATGTACCGAATGCTCGGTTATATATAGATGCTTACACTTTATTGGCAAGAATAGCAGAACTGGTCAAACCTTTTAATAAAAATGAACAGAATATCCGCAATAGTCAGACTTATATGACATATAAATGAATAAATTAGGCTTATTTTTAATCAATAGGCCTTTCAAAGCATAGCACAGCTGTATATACTCACAGTTCACTGTATAAACAGACAGGTGATTCATGAAGCCACTAACGGCAAGACAGCAAGAAGTCTTTGAGTTGATCAAAGCAAAAATTGAAGATACTGGAATGCCACCAACACGCGCAGAGATTGCTCGTGAATTAGGGTTTCGTTCTGCGAACGCGGCAGAAGAACACTTAAAAGCATTAGCTCGTAAGCAAGCGATCGAAATTATTCCAGGTGCTTCTCGTGGTATTCGTATCCTATTGCAAGATCCTGTAGAGCCTGAAGATTTAGGTCTTCCTCTTATCGGTCAAGTAGCGGCGGGTGAGCCTATCCTTGCTCAAGAGCACGTAGAAAGTCATTACCAAGTTGATCCTAGTATGTTTAAGCCACAAGCGGATTTTTTATTGCGCGTAAATGGCGAGAGTATGAAAAACATCGGAATTATGGATGGCGACTTATTAGCGGTACATAAAACGCAAGACGTTCATGATGGTCAAGTGGTTGTTGCTCGTGTTGATGATGATGTTACTGTTAAGCGTTTAGAGCGTAAAGGTTCAATGGTATTTCTTCATGCTGAAAACGAAGAGTTTGCTCCAATTCAAGTCGATCTTACGTCTCAACACCTTTCTATTGAAGGTATTGCTGTTGGGGTGATCCGCAGTACGACTTGGATGTAATTTATTTTCACTCTTAATTATCTTCTGTAAGGCAGTAAATAGTGCTTTACAATTGGTAATGATAGTCATTATCATCTCTATTGTTTATCAATGGAGATGAAGATGACAAATCTCGGCCACAAAATACCTTCCCATCTTTTACAGCCTATGTGGTTGAGAAGTAGAGAGAGCTTAATCGATAATGGTCTTATCTATGACCCTATCGCAGCGGCTGCATGTCAACATTGCCACCTTTCTTCTGAATGCCTTTCTGGCGACATTGATCAAAAACAGCTATTGCATGCCACATTGACCGTTCAATGCGATCAGCAAGTTGCTCAATTTTTAAAACGTCATCCTTCGGGGTGGGTTGTTAATGTTGGCGCAGGTTTAGATACCCGTTTTTATCGTTTAGATAATGGTCTTTGTCATTGGTTAGAGTTAGATATTAATGAAAACTTATTGTGGCGACAGAAGCTTTTTCATACAAATGAGCGTTATTATGTTCGTTGTGGTTCTGCGATTGAACATACATGGATCCATGATTTGCCCGTACCGAGTAATGTGCCTGTCATGATTGTTTGTGAGCAAGCGTTGTTAGAGTGTGATGAACTTCAATTAGCTAAGTTTATTCAATTATTAGGACGTCGATTTCAACATGCTGAAGCAACGATTGTTATTGCGGCAGATAGATGTCATACCCGCATGGGGAAAAAACTAGGTTGTGGTGATTATCAACATGGTTTATATCAACCTAAGCTTCATTTTACTGGTTGGCTTCCTTGGATTGACACGATCTCAATTAAATCGCCTTTTGAACACAACTGTTCTCGCTGGAAATTATGGCAGCGCTGGTTAGCGAAATTTCCTCTGTTTAAGCACCGGGTTACTCCATTACTTGTGCATATGAATTGGTAAAACGAAGCTTAAATTTGAAAAATTTTTGTATTGAGTCGAAGTAAGTAATAATGCCGTCACTTTCTTTGTTGAGTACAAATCTATGTGGCAAGTCTTAAAAAACCTTACATTACACCGACGAGTATTAGCTCTGGCTATTCCAATGGTGTTGTCGAATATTACAACGCCACTACTTGGGTTAGTTGATGCTGCTGTTATTGGGCATTTAGATCAGGCGTGGTATTTAGGTGGGGTTGCGGTTGGCGGTACGATGATCAGCGTGACTTTTTGGTTACTTGGTTTTTTGCGTATGGCCACCACTGGACTTTCTGCTCAGGCCTATGGCGCTGAAGATAAACAATTATTAAGCCAAACTTTTTCTCAGGGAATTTTTCTAGCTTTATGTTTTTCATTCATTCTGCTTATTTTTCATCAGCCTCTCTCCTACGCTATTTTTTCTTTCAGCAATGCAGCTCCAGAAGTGAAGATGTATGCAGAGCAATATTTCTCTATTCGAATTTGGAGTGCACCAGCGGCATTGAGTAATTTGGTCATCATGGGCTGGTTACTCGGGACTCAGAATGCTCGTTATCCAATGTGGTTAGTGATTATTACAAACAGCATTAATATCGTTCTCGATTTATTATTTGTTGTTGGGTTTAATTGGAAGGTTGAAGGGGCGGCATTTGCTTCTGTATTAGCCGACTATTCCGCTTTGTTACTTGGTTTGTTTTTTGTCTTTAAACAAAAAGAAGCATTGTATTTACCTCGTTTCTTGATGCCTCTGTCTGAATTGTTACTTGGGTTTAAACGCTTATTTAAATTAAATCGAGATATTTTCTTACGATCATTATGCCTTCAAGCGTGCTTTACTTTTATGACATTTAAGGGGGCGTCATTAGGTGTTGATATTGTGGCAGCAAATGCGGTATTGATGAGTTTTTTGATGATGATATCTTATGGCATGGATGGTTTTGCTTATGCTATGGAAGCCATGGTAGGAAAAGCGATTGGTGCAAAAAGCAAAACTCAGTTATCAGAATCATTGATTGGAATTACCTTTTGGAGCTTTGCCATTAGCTTATTATTAAGTGTGGCTTTTGGTGTGTTTGGTGCTGGTTTAATTGGGATGATTTCTTCAATCACAGAAGTGCAAAATACGGCGCTAATCTATTTACCTTGGCTTATTGCTATGCCGTTGATATCCATGTGGTGTTTTTTACTTGATGGTATTTTTGTTGGTGCGACCAAAGGGTCTGAGATGAGAAATTCAATGTTTATCGCGATGCTGACTTTTTTCGTTGTGTGGTGGCTAATGACGCCTTATGGTAACCATGCGTTATGGGCTGCAATGATCTCGTTTATGGGGATGCGAGGTATAAGTCTTGCGATTACTTTTTATGTTCAATGGAAAAAAGGAGTTTTCCTATCGTAGGCCAAATACTCTATCGTATTGATTAAAAATAATAAAAAAGGGTTAATTAAACACTTAACCCTTTTTAGTATTTATTATATTTGAGTGTTTAAAAAAGTCGATTTAAGCCGTTAAGAGCTGCTACGCGATAGGCCTCAGCCATAGTTGGGTAATTAAATGTAGTATTGACAAAATACTCAATAGTGTTGGCATTGCCTTTTTGTTCCATAATGGCTTGCCCGATATGAATGATTTCAGCCGCACGCTCTCCAAAGCAGTGGATACCTAAAATTTCTTTTGTTTCTCGATGGAATAGAATTTTCAAACTACCAATATCCATTCCAGCAATCTGGGCTCTTGCTAAGTGTTTGAAAGAAGCTCGCCCTACTTCGTAAGGCACTTTCTCTGCTGTTAGCTCTTGTTCTGTTTTTCCTACTGAACTAATCTCAGGTATGGTGTAAATACCAGTAGGAATATGATCAATCAATTTTGCTTCTGATTTACCTTTTACGATGGCTTGAGCGGTAAATCGGCCTTGGTCATAAGCAGCACTAGCAAGGCTTGGGTAACCGATGACATCACCAACTGCATAAATATGATCGACATCTGTTTGGTAATTACCGTTTACTGTTAACTGTCCACGAGAATCGGCTTCAAGTCCAACAGAAGAGAGGTTGAGTTTGTCTGTATTTCCTGTTCGACCATTGGCAAGTAAAACACAATCCGCTTTCATTTTTTTGCCAGATTCTAAATGCATAATAATGCCGTCATCAGTGGCTTCGATTTTTTCAAAGGTTTCATCATTGCGTATGACAATACCGCTATTCCAAAAATGATAAGAGAGAGCGTCGGACATTTCATTATCTAAAAATGACAGTAAACGATCTCGAGTGTTTATTAAATCAACCTTAACGCCTAATCCTCTAAATATAGACGCGTATTCACTGCCAATGACACCTGCACCATAAATAATGATATGGCGAGGGTCGTGTTTTAGTGAAAGAATGGAGTCACTATCATAAACACGGCTATGATTGAAATTAACACCGGCGGGACGGTAAGGGCGAGATCCTGTGGCAATAATAAACTTATCAGCGGTATACGTTTCAATTGAGCCATCTTTTGCTGTCACTGCAATCGTATTTTTTTCTACAAAACTGGCTTCACCAAAGATAAGAGAGCATTGATTACGGTCGTAAAAGCCTTGTCTCATTCTTGTTTGTTTATCGATGACACTTTTTGCATGGCCTAAAATATCAGAAAAAGTAGAATGAAGACTGGTATTATTCTTACAATAAAGCGGATTTGAATTAAATTCTAGAATACGACTTACTGCATGACGAAGTGCTTTTGATGGGATAGTCCCCCAGTGTGTACAACCTCCACCGACACTTGGCTCTCTCTCAATAATTGCGACATTAAGGTTGGCTTTGGTTAGGCCCATTGCAGCACCTTCTCCTCCTGGGCCACTACCAATTACGATGGCATCAAAATGGGTTGAGCGTGTAGTGGTCGAGTTTGTCATCAGTAGCGCCTTATTATTATCAATCTCGCAACATTGCTAGCAAAGTATTTTAACCTTTTCATTCATTTGGTAAATCAAGTGAGTAAGATAGAGTGGAGACGATCACGTTGTTTGCGGAAAATCATGTGATAATAGATTTCAGTATTTACAGTGGTAGCCAAAAATCGATAATGTGGACTAGCGAATAGTTTGTGATACCCACTCAATTAACTTATGCAATATATGGTAAATAATATGTATCCTGAATTTGAAGCTGATGATCTTAATGCAGTGTCAGAAGTAAAGCAGCCAGTAAGCACGAAAGGTGTCAGGGCTCAGCAAAAAGAAAGAACACGCAGAACCATTATAGATGCCGCGTTTTGCCTACTATGTGCCGAACGAGGTTTCATGAGCTTGAGTTTACGAGAAGTAACAAGAGAAGCTGGTATCGCGCCTACGTCGTTTTATCGTCATTTTAAAGATATGGATGAGTTAGGGCTGACTTTAGTTGATGAAGGTGGACTTATTTTACGTCAGTTAATGCGTCAAGCTCGTCAGCGTATTGTGGTAGAAGGCAGTGTTATCCGAACATCGGTTGAAACCTTCATGGAATTTATTGAAGGCAGTCCAAACGTATTTCGATTGTTATTACGTGAACGTTCAGGAACGTCATCTGCTTTTAGAGCAGCAGTGGCTCGTGAGATCCAACATTTTGTTGCGGAACTTACTGAATATTTGATTGCCACAACAGGTGTTGCTAGAGAAGAAGCGTCAGTTCAAGCTGAGGCGTCAGTTACCTTAGTATTCAGTTCTGGTGCGGAGGCACTTGACCTAGATACGCCTCATAGAGATGAATTGTCAAAACGGTTAATTTTCCAATTACGTATGCTATCAAAAGGTGCTTATTGGTATCGAAAAGAAAATAAGATTTAGATGCATTGTTCACCGTGAATCAATGCCTACACGAGGTAAACAACATGACACATGAAAATAGTAGAAATGAACGTAAAACATTAGCGCTATCTGTGGTGACCGGTCTTTGTTTGAATGCCGTTTGGGTTGGATTTACGGTAACAGAAGTTACGTTCTCTATTTTTCCAATTATTGCGTTAATTTTAGCGGCTCAAGGTTTATATCAAGAATATCTACGTGAGCCTAAAGGCGATGATACATCGTTAATCGCTGTGGCTTGTTTCTTTGTAGGTCTGTTTGGTCATTCAGCTTTAGTGAAAGCTCAATACCCAGAAGTGGGTTCAAACTTTTTTTCAATCTTAGTTGCTTTGGCTCTATTACTTTGGATTGGAATTAAAGTTGGAGTATTAAAGAAAAAAGAGGCACCAACAGATTTGTAAATCTTAATTTAACGAAAATAAAAAAGGCTCATAATGTTATGAGCCTTTTTTATTGATTAAATCGAGTGTTTATTTGCGCTCTAAGAATATGCCGGCTTCCATATGGTGGGTATATGGGAACTGATCAAATAAAGCAAAACGAGTAATGTTGTGTGTTTTACTTAAAATAGCAAGATTCTCTTTTAGAGTGTCAGGATTACAAGAAATGTACATAATACGCTCATAGCCTTGTACCATCTTACAAGTGCCTTCGTCCATGCCAGAACGTGGTGGATCGACAAAGATGGTATTGCAGTTATAGCTTTTTAAATCTACATTTTGATCTTTCAAACGTCGGAATTCACGCTTTCCTTCCATTGCATCTGTAAAGTCTTCTGCCGACATACGAACAATTTGTACATTGTCTATATTATTGGCTGCAATATTATATTGAGCAGATTCTACGGATGGCTTTGCAAGTTCGGTTGCTAATACGCGATCAAAGTTTTTTGCTAATGCTAATGAAAAATTACCATTACCACAATAAAGTTCCAATAAATCGCCTTGGCTGTCTTGCGTACAATCAACGGCCCATTCCAACATTTTTTGAGCTACAACACCGTTTGGTTGGGTAAAACTATTTTCTACTTGTTTATAAGTCAGGATGTCATCATTTACTTTTAGTTTTTCAATGACAAATTCTTGGTCTAAAACGATTTTCATTTTACGAGCACGGCCGATAAGATTTAGGTTAAAACCTTTCTCGTTTAATTGTTGTTTTAATACTGCGGCTTCTTCTTTCCAAGCATCGTCTAATTGACGGTGATAAAGCATCGAAACTAAGATTTCACCGCTTAATGTTGATAAAAAATCCACTTGGAACATTTTATAACGCATTGTTTTACTTGCTTTTATTGCTTCTGCAAGTAGTGGCATCAAGTCGTTAATAAGACGAGTGGCGGGTAAGAAGTAATCTACACGGTACTTTTCTTTTGTTTTTTGATCGAACATGACGTAATACATATCGTCACCTTCGTGCCAAATTCGAAACTCTGCACGCATACGGTAGTTTTCAGCAGGAGAAGAAAAGACTTCCAGTTCTGGAACGTTAAATTCAGAAAACATAGCAGACAGTGCTTCTGCTTTCTCATCTAACTGTACTTGATAATTTTCTGGGTTCATGACTGGTTGTGTCATTGTCTTGCCTCACGCTGCTCAAAATAAGAGCGCCGATTTTATTCGATAGAGATCTGTTGTCCAGCATTTGTGTGTGATTGGCCGAAAGTAATTCGATCGACTATGTGACAATGAACACATAACCCTAGACAAATATAGCGTACGCCACTACTATTTCGGCCATGTTGGTGCGCTATTTTTAAATTTAATAATAGCCTGAAAAGGGAATCTGGTGTGAATCCAGAGCTGACGCGCAACGGTAAGAGAGAGCTAGGTAATAGGCATCATCCAAACGGTTGTTTTTCTGTATATAAGGATATAGGAAAAATAATGGGAAGTGACTCCCGCCTAAGTTCATCATTCTCAAGTCCGAAGACCTGCCAACAATAAGCAATACATGATGTATTGCTATATGGACTTAACGCGATTTTAGGAAAACACGGAAATGAAAAAAACTGCCCTTGCGACTGCAATAGTGTCGCTGCTTTCTCACGCCTATACCTCTCCTGCATTTGCAAAAGATTCAGTATCTGAAACAGACGAAGTGATGGTTGTTACTGCCAATCGATTTGAGCAGTCGGCTAAAGATGTGATTGCACCAATGAGTGTCGTTACAAAAGAAGATATTGTTCAGATTCAAGCTAAAACAATTACAGATATTCTCAGACTTCAACCAGGTATTGAGGTCGCGAGTAATGGTGGCATTGGTCAGAATGCATCTATATTCATGAGAGGGACTAACTCTGATCATGTTCTCGTTTTAATCGACGGTTTTAGAATGAACAGTTCCATTAAAAGTGGAATGAATATTAATAAAATACCGGTTAATCAAATTGAGCGAATAGAAATTATTCGAGGCTCAGGCGCTGTTATGTATGGTTCTGATGCGGTAGGTGGTGTAATTAATATTATTACTCGCACCGCTACGAATGATTTTTCAAAATCAGCAACGATTGGTGCAGGGAGTAATAAGTATAAAGAAGGAAACTTTGCGGCTAACACTAATGTTGGAGATAAAGGGCATTTAAAGATTGCTGCTGGCTTCACTCAAACGGAAGGGTATAACGTAAACCCGCAACCGGGATTGAATGATGGTGACAAACATGGTTTTGAAAATAACCAGTTTATGCTGAACTATGAACATCAATTTAGCTCAAACTTAAGTTTATTCACCGGTATTCGTTGGTTCAACAGTACTTCTGAATACAATCATTATACAAACACAAAATCTCAGTCTGAATCCGAATCTATGGCGTACTCAGCAAAAGTCTCTTATAAAAAAGATGCGTTGTTATCTGATTTAAGTTTCAGTTACCAAGATAATGAAACGTTAGAGTACCTTGAGAATGGGTCTTTAGATTCAGAACAAAAAATAGATCAACTCAATGCGCAATGGACAAATCAATATAAATTAATGGATTCATGGTTTGTGAATGCAGGGATTGATTGGACAAATGAACAAGTAAAAGCTGATATTACTAACTTTTCGCATCAAGTCATTATCGATGAAGGTGAGAGTAGAATGTCGACAGGTGTGTATTTAGGGACTGAGTATCAGCTAGAGAAGTTAACCTTAGAAGCGAACACTCGATTTGATAAACATGATAAATACGATGAGTATGTAACTTGGGGAGTTGGTGCAAGCTATCAGATCAACGAAATTTATCGTATCAGTAGTGCGTATAATACGGCATTTAAAGCCCCATCGTTCTATGATTTATCAACTGCACCTGATTTAGAACCAGAAACATCAGATAATATTGATGTTGGGTTAGCGGCTGAATATGCATTGGTAAGTGTTAATTTGTCATTGTATAAAAACAAAGTAGATAATTTGATTATTTACTATGACGCACCAAACTACATGGGTTATAGCGCTAATGTAGATGCGGATATTAAAGGTGCAGAACTGGAATTGCTATTTGATACTGGTATTGTCTCTCATACCGTGATTGCTGAGTATAAAGATCACGAAGATACACAAGGACAACAGTTAGCACGAAGAGCGAAGCAAAACTATAAATGGATTAGTAACGTGAGTTTCGGTGATTTAGATATGAACTTGTCTTATATATACACGGGGAAACGTTCTGATCTTCCTTCTGCCCCTGGTGTAGCAACGAATTATTTAGATCCTTATTCTTTATGGACATTGGCGGGCGCTTATTGGGTAACTACCGAATTAGCAGTGCGTGGTCGAGTGGAAAATTTGCTTGATGAAGAATATGAAACCGCGGGAGGGTACAAACCTGCAGAGCGTTCTTACTATGTCAGCTTAGATTATCAATTTTAAGCATTATTATTAACCGCCTTTATTGGCGGTTTTTCTTTTCTGAGGTTTATATGAAGAAGAAAGTTATTGTTAGTTGGTCATCAGGAAAAGATTCTACGTTAACGCTTATTCGATTATTGAAAAATCCTAACTTCGATGTGGTCGCACTTTATACAACATACGTAGATAATGAAGTTCCATTTCAAGTGACGCCACTATCGGTTGTTCAAATGCAGGCTGATTTAGTTAGATTACCGCTAATTTCAATTGAATTACCTGCGGTGTTTCCTGCTAATAACGAATATCAACGTTTAGTGGTGGGTGCATTAAAGCTGAGTGGGGTTGAATTTGATGCTATCGCTTTTGGTGACATGTTTTGTAATGGTATTGTTGAATACCGTAAAAGCTATATAGAGAAGGCGGGATGGGAGTGTGTTTTCCCTCTTGTTGGTGAATCAAGCTATAAATTAGCGCAAGAAATTATTGATTGTGGTATTGAGACGATTCTAGTCACCATTGATTCCTCTCAATTGAGTCATGAGTTTTGTGGGAGATTGTATGATCATCAATTATTGAATGAGCTTCCTAGAAGTGTTGATGTGTGCGGTGAAAATGGTGAGTTTCATTCCCTAGTTATTAAAGCGCCATGTTTTGTGGGTTTTATTCAACTAACAGATAAACGAATAGAGGTAGGGGAGCGATTTACGCATCTACGTTATCAAGCTTCTATTTTACAACTGTAATCCAATCGGTATGATTGTATGTCTATCCCTTTTGTTATTTGAAGAGCTTGTGGTTCCAATATGCCAAAAAACATCTTAATTTTTGATTCAGGTATCGGTGGTTTATCCGTATTTAAAGATATTAGATATCAAATTCCTTTGGCAAAGTATATTTATGCTTTTGATAATGCAGGCTTTCCTTATGGAGAGTTAACAGAAGATATCTTAATAGAAAGAACGTCTTATATTATTCAAAAGCTTTGTCATCGACATAAAATAGATATCGTTGTTATTGCCTGTAATACAGCAAGTACAGTGGTGTTACCTACATTAAGAACACTTCTCTCTATTCCAGTTGTTGGGGTTGTTCCTGCTATTAAACCAGCAGCGCTTGTTTCTCAAAAAATAGGATTACTTGCTACTCCTGCAACTATTAAACGAAGTTATACGTTTGACTTAATTAAATCATTTGCATCAATTTCAGATGTGAAGTTATTAGGGTCGACTCGATTAGTTGAAATGGCTGAAGAGAAAATGGTAGGCATACCTGTCAATTTAAGTGAACTTGATGAGATTCTAAAGTCTTGGAAAGGTCAGGTTGATTGTATTGTACTTGGTTGTACGCATTTTCCTTTTCTACGTAAAGAAATCAAAGAAGTTCTTGGCCGTAACGTATTACTGATAGATTCAGGAGAAGCAATAGCAAGAAGAGTGAAGCAATTATTAGGGAATGTTGACGCTAATGAAGGAGAGCATTTGTTTGGGGAGGTTTATTGTAGTGCCTCAACAAAAAATGAAGAGGCACTAAATAAGACTTTCAAAGAATTAGATTTTAATCCTCTTCAGACTCTAGGCTACCCGAAGTCTTTGGATCGTTAGCAATGCGAACTTTTAAAGTACGTTGATCAAATTCGTTATTGTTTAAGTTTTCAATAACATTATCAGCGTCCTTTGTTGCCACAACAACAAAACCAAATCCTCTACGTTTACCTGTACGTTTGTCTTTCATCAGACGAACAGCAAACACATCACCAAATTCAGAAAATAAATCTTTTACATCTGACTCATTCGCTCGATAAGGAAGGTTACCTACATAAAGGGTAGTACTCGCTTGATCTGAAGTATCAGCACTAGAAATAGTGTCTGTTACTGTTTTAGATTTAGACGGTGCTTTATTAATGAATAAAAGAGTAAAACCTGTAATTACTGCGCCGAAAGCAAAAGCAAATGCAGGAGATACCGATGGAAATACAGAGATTGCACCTGCACCAAGTACAGCAATAGCAATGATAATTATATTTGAGTTAGTAGATTTCATGATAAGTAATGTCTAGTTAAAATAAGTGAAAAAATGATGAATTAACAATAAAATCACATTGATACTACTTATATTATTTATCAATTGCCAACTAATTAAGCCAATGATCATTTGTTGTAGGGCTTTTGTTTGAAAAAAAGTGATCTGTGTAGAAAATAATCACTTAAAAGATAATCGTTAAAAAGTACTTGCCAATAAGTGTGGGGGACTTATAATGCGCCCCGTTCCCAAGGATAAAGCGAGAGCAAAATCTCATGAGAACGTTAAGTTTCTAAGCCTTTTAAATTACTTTTAATTAGGGCTTGACTTAAAATTAAGGCTCTGTATTATACGCAGCCTAAGCAACGAAATGGAAACGTTAAGTTGTTGAAATAAAACGCTCTTTAACAATTTGAAACCTATTAATCTGTGTGGGCACTTGTGAGTTGATAATCACTAGTTTGCTTTTACTTTTCGAAGTGAATGCAAACAAAAATAATCAATGAACTGAGTGACTACACAAA
>NZ_CAWPRC010000012.1:0-3434 GCF_963890165.1 Aliivibrio sp. SR45-2
TAGTGGTAACACCTCTCGATTTGATGGCAGTCAAAAAGTGACGTTAGTACTAAGTAATTCAAAGGATGCACAAACGGAAACCGTGGAAGCTAATGTTCAAAGTGATGGCAGTTGGAGTATGGCTGTTCAAGATTTAACAGGTTGGCCTGATGGTGAAGTAACAGCGACAGTCACTGGTTCAAATCAACACGGTATTGCTGCTGAAGCGGTGACAGAGACGGCTCAATTATCAACAGCTAAACCAACGGTTTCAAGTGTTACGTTAAATCCGGTAACACCGTCAAATGGTGATAGTGTTCAAGTAACTATCCGATTTAATGAAAATGTCTCTGATGTAAGTGGAACTTTAGATCAACCAATTGACTTTTCATCAGTAACAGCACCGACAAATGAATGGGTAGGGACAATAAGCTCTTTAAATGTAGGTGTTGAAAGCTATAAAGACTTAATCGTTTCTGCAGATTATGAAAATATATCAGGTAATTTGGGTGACCAGTATACAGAGCAAGTTAATGTTACTCCTGTCATCGTTCTAAATATTATTTCTGGAGATGATGTTGTTGGTAATAGCGATTCCGGTAATTTAATGATTACAGGCACAAGCACTGGTTTTTCAGAAGGCGATGATATTGATATTCAAGTTCAATCTGTTGACCAACCACTTAAAAACTTTAGCCAAAAAGTGCAAGTCGAAAGTGACGGAACTTGGAGTACAACTGCTGAAGATATTTCGGGATGGAATAATTCCGATGTAATTGTCACCGTTGATGGCATAAATACTTCAGGAATAAGTGCCGCGACAATAGATAAAACCGTCACTTTAGATAATAGCATTGCTTTTGTGTATAGAGGTGATTGGTTGAATAAAAAAGTAGCGTAATTGCTTTATTGTTGATATGAAAATGCCAGTGAATTCACTGGCATTTTAAATTAACACATAAAAAATAATTTCATTCTAGTCTTTACGAGTTTTTTCTAATATGATAAGACCGTTTTTTGTAACAGTTAACTTTCCACTTTCTGCGTTAATAATATATTTATAATTTCCATTTTTGAAAATGAAATAATGACCATCAAATTCTCCTGGCAAGTTAATTTCAATAACATCATTTTTAATGTAATAATATGTATATTCGGAACTGTATATATTATTGCAAATTACGGATGTAGAATTATCATAATTATTTAATGAGATAATGGTTGAATCACAAATGTTATTTTCTTTATTCCACGTAAATATTTTTGATTTTATTGTATTAGGGGTAACGTTACTTTTATTAATTAATCCAAAAAAATAAAGAATTGAATTTATATCTTGATTTTTATTTGAAATTATTTTTTTTCTTAAGATTGTTTCTTTGTTTTCTTTGTTTTCTATTATATTGAAACCATAATAGTATTTATCATAGGATATGTCGATCATTGCTTTTTTATATATTTCACCATCAGTTAAGTACATAAGGAAGTAAGCTTCGTAAGTAGGATTATAACTAGATATATTTAAAAGGTAATACCCTTCACCGATATTTTTTATTTTATAATCTCCACATTGATCAAAATGAGAAAATTTATAATTGTGCTTATTCACTGAAAAGTTGTACTTGCAGTAGGGGCCTTCTTCGGTATTTTTGATTTGCTTTTGTGTTAGATTAATACCTGCAAATGTCGAAGTAGCAGCTAAATAAAAGATAAAAAATAAATATTTATGCATTGACTTCTTTCTCCGCGTTTAGATTTAAAGTTTTATTGTTTTTGTAATAGTTTTTTTGAATCATTGAACTATCCTTTAAATAATATTTATCAAATTTAAATTCATTAGGTATAAATGAACAATTTATGAGTTTAGCTAGTTTATTTAAATTATCTTTTCTTTCTCTAACATGATTATACCCACCGTTTATTGAAACTGTAACACGATAAAAATCATTTTTTGTAGCATAAGGTCGAATATCGCCCCATGCACTACCATTGCACCAAAACCAACCGGCAGAGTCAACTGCGAGTTCAAGGTTACTAGCTACTTTCTCAACCATATCGTTAGTTAATTCAGATATGTTAACATTAAAATAATCAGCATATTTATCGTTATGAGTAATCTGGATTAACCCCCTACCATGATAAAATGCCCCGCCATGATATTTATTCCATTGGCTAGGATATTTTCCATTATAGTAATACTCTTCAGCTGTTTTAAATAAATCACTTTCAACAAAAGATTGTGATAAAAAATGAATTTTATTTAAGCAATCATTTATATTATATTTCTTGAACATTTTATTTAGTACGGTTAAAAACTCTTCAAGTGTAACTTGTTTCATACTCTGATAGAGAGATCGTTCGAAAACCGAATTTCTTCCATTCAATATTTTTATTAAAAAATCTTTTGTAAGGTCTTTGTTACAAAAACAGGCTCCATTATACTTGTCTTTCATAGCTAAAGGCCAAAAATGCCATATTTCTTTTGGGATATTTAACTCAGAGGCATCTTGCATCCAAGCAAACTTATCGATTCGCTCTTTTTCATGGTCAACGAGTTTATCATGGGCTTCTAATACCAATTTCTTATAGTCAGAACTGTCATATTCATCTCGACTAATAAATCTAGTAATGAGCTTATCCTCTAATATTTTTCGTCCCGCTTCGACAATGCTGTTAAACATATGTGAATTTGATTTATCGTGCCATTCACTGGCATGTTTGACTATCAGTTTCTCAAATTTTTCTTGTTTTGTATTCAAATAAACTTTGAGTTCTTTAGGTGTATATGATGAAAAATCGATCTTGGTTCCATCTTGTGTTGTTTGAGTTATTTGTTCTGCAATTTCTTTAAATAACAAATTACTATCATCTAAAGCCCCAGAGCTTGAACTTCCATCAATAAGAGTAAAACCATTCGATTCCGCATTTTTTGGCCCAAGGCTCTTTAAAAAGAACTCGGGGGGCTGCTTAACTGAGAATACTTCAATATGAACTCGGTTATCTTCTTGCTTTGTCGCATGAGTGTCTTGACTGTATTCATGTAAGCCCATATAACCAATATCATCACCCGCTTCAATTGAAATTATAGCCTCAGGAGGAATAGGGGTGTTGTTAACGTTTGTCGTAGAGATAACTTGAACGGATCCATCTCTGATTTGAGCTAATGAATGAGACATCCACTTTGGTTCACTCATTGGTTCTTTAGATACAACTTTAGGATTGTCTAAAATATCAAAAGGAGAGTTAAGGCCAGAAGCAAACCAAACCGTTTTACCTTGAAGACTTTTTTGTTTAGGGTTTGCGTTATTACCTACAGAGATTACTCGACATTTAATTGTGTTGTAGGTTTTTGAATTTATAGCATAAGGCTTGGTTGTTTTCTCTTCAGCATATAGATATTCAAATACGGAATCGGCAGGTAAAGAGATTGTAGATTCATGCTTATTACGTTCAGG
>NZ_CAWPRC010000013.1:0-3211 GCF_963890165.1 Aliivibrio sp. SR45-2
CATTATTTTCTCGTTTCTTTGTTTCTATAAAACGTTTTGCACCATTGCTGTTTGGAAAATATTTTTGATAATCAAAAGCGTCTAATATTATCTCAGCTTCAATGCGTTGAAGCATACGTTCTAAACGTTTTCTATTTACAGAATTATCTAGAAGTTGAGTTTGCTCCCGACAACGTTGCCCTTTAAATCGGAATTGAATTACAAGCTTTCCATTTCTTACATTTACAACCCCCATGATTTTCTCCCTAATATCCTACTAACAATGACTGGCTTGATATGCCCATTAACATCTCTTCTTCTACTCGCTCCCAGATAAAAAGGATTTTTCGGCCTCCAAATGGACGAATATAATGAATTCCCTCAAACAAAACTGAATCTTTTAATTGCTCACGAATGACTCTCGCATCATATTTAATACGACCTGCCAGTTCCGCTGTTGTCAAATAGGTATTATCCATCGTACAATCTCCTACAAATATTATTTACTCTTAAAAGAACTTAATTATCTCCTACAGAACAAAATGTATCATAAGAATTATCTTTTGCAAGCATTTTTAACCCACAGGAGAACATTTTAAACAGGAGAAGAACATGTTGAAGTGCCATCTTTCTAAGATCATGGGTGAAAAGAGATTAAAAATTTCTGATGTCGCAAGAGATACAGGGATTAATAGAGGTACAGTTACGCGCCTTTATAACGAAACAGCAACGCGTGTAGAACTTGAGGTGATTGATACGCTATGTACTTACTTAAATGTAAGTGTGGGTGAGTTATTTGAACAACAGTAGTTCAGATTAGAAAAGTTAATAATGGGCTGAGGATTTTTTCTATTGGCCCATTTAAGGCCATATAGATACGATGACATCGTAGACACCGATTTAGCCACCATTTGGCCACCGCATCATTTCATCATAAATAAGATCAAAAGATCCTCAAACGCCAGATACAGCAAAACACGCAATTAAGCGCATCATTTTCAATAAGTTGGAATTTAAAAACAGGAACAATCTCTTGAGGAAGATGAAAAGAGATTGGAGCGTACAGCGGGAATCGAACCCGCATCATCAGCTTGGAAGGCTGAGGTAATAGCCATTATACGATGTACGCACATCGTTGAACGAGATAGATAATGCCACACTGAGCGGATACGTAAAGCACTTTCTTTCACTTAACTTACTGATTGATGGTTATTTAATCGTTAGTGCTCATTTTTTAATACATTGGTCACAAAAAAAGCCCTATTCAAAGTCAACGAGACGTTACGCTGCTTTTGAATAGGGCTCTTTATGCCCTTTATACTTCTCTTTTCTTGAAAAACTCCCCTTACCTTTTTTCGCTTTAGTGACTCGAGTGGTAAATAATTGGCTGGTAACCACCGCTTTTAGTGCATTGTCTTTAATAACGCCTCTCCCGTGATCATGATCAGGAGTGACTGCCTTTTTATTACTTTTCATAAGACCTCTTAGTCAATATTTTCTATTTGTACAAAAAACGATCGGATTGTGTTCTCTTTTACCTTTTAAGTCAAATTGCTCATTAATTTTTACTTTATCCTATTTGTTTTAATCATTTTGCTTTAGAATCCTATCGCCTAAGCAAACGATTAACTCAATGAATTACTTAGGCTCTTATTTCTTTTTCTGGTGGGAGCAGCAAATGACAACTTTAACAATTACTCGTCCTGATGATTGGCATTTACATCTACGTGATGGTGACGTATTAACTGATACTGTACGTGACTCTGGTCGTTATAATGGCCGAGCGTTAATCATGCCAAACCTAGTGCCACCAGTTATCACAACCGAACAAGCTCTCAGCTATCGCGAACGCATTCAAACGGTAAACGCTTCTAATACTTTCGCTCCAATCATGTCTTTATACTTAACAGAAAAGACAACTTCTGATGAAATTCGTAAAGCAAAAGCAACTGGCTATATTGTCGCGGCTAAATTATACCCTGCTGGTGCCACCACGAATTCGGATTCAGGTGTAAGCGATATTCAAAAGGTTTACCCTATTTTAAAAACCATGCAAGAAGAAGGTATGTTGCTTCTTATACATGGTGAAGTGACAACACATGATATTGATATTTTTGATCGCGAGAAAACCTTCCTTGATACGGTATTAGCGCCAATCGTAAATGATTTTCCTGAATTGAAAATTGTTCTTGAACACATCACAACAAAAGATGCTGCAGACTTTGTTAAAAATGCAGGTCCGAATGTGGCTGCAACTATTACGGCTCATCATTTATTATTTAATCGTAATCATATGCTTGTTGGTGGTATCAAACCTCATTTCTATTGTTTACCAATTTTAAAACGCAATACACACCAACTTGCCCTAATAGAAGCGGCAACAAGTGGTAGCCCTAAATTCTTTTTAGGCACAGACTCTGCCCCTCATTCAAAAGAGAAAAAAGAAGCGGCTTGCGGTTGTGCTGGCTCTTATACTGCGCACGCTTCTATTGAATTGTATGCAGAAGTATTTGAGAACGAAGGAAAATTAGATAACCTTGAAGCTTTTGCAAGTTTCAACGGCCCTGATTTCTATAACTTACCACGCAATACAGATACGATAACGCTAGTCAAAGAAGCGTGGATCACTCCTGAAACCATGTCTTTTGGTAATGATGTTGTTGTGCCTATTCGTGCTGGTGAAGCGGTTGAATGGTTAGTTAAATAACGATAACTGCCTAGTGTTAGTTATTATGTTATAACCATAAAAAATGGGATGCTGTAATAAACAAGCATCCCATTTTTGTCGTTGATTAAAGGCTATGGCACGCCGTGACCTTTAGATTCAACCCAAACACGATACCATTGCTCACGAGTCAGCGCTAAGCTCATGGCTTTAATTGCTGATTGAACACGCTCAATCTTACCTGAGCCAATAATTGGCACTGGGTTTGATGGCAATTTAGCAACCCACGCATAGATCACTTGATCAATACTATCGGCACCAATCTCTTCTTTAATCTCTTCTAATACATGCCGAACTCGAATCGCTTGTTCTGACGTACCAGAGAAAATATCGCCGCCCGCAAGACAAGACCATGCCATTGGCTTAATACGATTCATTTGTAAATGGTCTAGCGTTCCATCATGAGCAACATCAAAGTTTAATGGATTGATTTCCACTTGATTCGTTACTAATGGTTTATCTAAACGCGACTGCAATAAATCAAAATGAGAAGGCGTAAAGTTAGAA
>NZ_CAWPRC010000014.1:0-3159 GCF_963890165.1 Aliivibrio sp. SR45-2
AGTGCGATTTCAATATCACGGCTTGAGTTTTCAGCTAAACCTTCTACTTTAAGCGTGGTGCTTTGCAGTGTTTCGCCTTCAGCACGGATCTCTGCGGTAATGGTGTAGTCATCAAGATTTGAGAAGGTAAAACACCATCAATCTTAACGATATTAAGCTGGGCAAGATCGCCAATAGAACCGGCAGAAACGTAACCAATGGCATGGGGGTTACGTGATACGATGCTTTTTACCATGCTTGTGCTGTTAACAACAATAACATGGTCACTAATATCAGATACCGTAAATGAATTCACTTCTTGTGTTAGACCTAAATGGTTTTCAAAAGAAAAACGAGAACCAGATGCTATTTCTCTAGTAATCACGGCAATTTTCTTATCCTCACCTCCTAATTCTTTCCAATTAGTAATATCACCATGATAAATTTTCCAAATGTTGTCTGCAGAAAGTGTTGTAATTGGATTATCAGGATGAACGACGATAGCGATAGCATCATAAGCGATTATTTTTGAGGACAGTGTACTTTTCTCTGTACTTGATAACTGTCGAGAACTAATAGCAAGATCTACAGTATTGTTTACTAACATATTAATACCAGCACTAGAGCCGATACTTTGAAGATCTATCTCATGAGATGACGTTTGATTGTATTGCTCAATAAAAGGTTCAAGTAAGGTAGAGACAGAAGTAGAACCTGCAATTGTGGTATTCGTATTGGCGGCAAATGAACTTGAGCTAAGAAGTATACCTGCCACAAGTGAGGTGTAAGAGAGCGCTTTCAACATATTTTTATCCATTTAGAAAAAAGAGCATAATAAAACGACAGTGTTACACCATTGTGACAAAAAAGAGTTAAGCTTGTATTTGTTCTCTGAACTCTTTAGGGGTAGAACCATTAACTGCCTTAAAAGTAGTACTGAAATGAGCGGCGGTTTTAAATCCTGTTTCGTAAGCAATTTCTGTGATCGTTTTCTTTGTCACCCTAAGCTGAGTTGCCGCATAATTAATTCGTTTTACTTTGACTAGATTGGCAAAAGACAATTTATCGGATTGTAGTTTTCTTTTTAATGTTGATGCCGACATACCTAATTTAGGAGCTACTGCATCAATGGTTAAATCTGAAGCGATATTTTGTTCGACATAACGGATTAGCTGTTGAGATATGGTTAAAACAGAAATTCGGTGTATGAAATCTAACAGCTCTTGATGTTGGTTGACCATTTCGCTTAAGACTGCCAACGTCATAAATTCAATCGTTTCAGGAGAGGGTTGCCCTTCGAGTTGTTCTCTTAATAAAGAAAGCAGTTTAACAATAAAGGTATTTTCTTGTGTGAAGATGAAGGACTCACGAGTGGAGCGAAAATGGTCGTCAGTATTAATATAACTAATAAATTTTTGGAAAACAGACACATCAATAACAAGAGACTCTGCCTGGAAATTCCCCGATGATGTTGAAAGGTCAATTTTGGATATATCACCAGAGCTGTATAATAAGAAATCGCCACTTTTTAAAATGATAGATTCACCAACTTTATCTTGATAGGTGAGTTCTCCAGATTTAATCATAAAAATGCCATTACGAACAACTGGATAACGATCTGATTTTCGTCTCGTTTGAGAATTGAATTCATGTAATTGAACTGGAACCATCTTGAATTTCCTCTTATATGCTCGATATTTAGTGTAAACTTACTTATTGAAAAATCAAGATTATTAGCCATCAGTATCGATAATTGATTGAATTATCGTGATTAAGTCTACATTAACAATCGGTGTATTATGAGCAGTCCTCGTTTACGGAAGCAATTTGATAAATTATACGATCGCTATATTAATAATACGTCTGGTACACAGATTGATGAGATAGCTGATTTGCTTTGCTGTACGCGACGTAATACCCGTATGGTATTAAATAAAATGAGTGACGAAGGTTGGATCTCATGGACTCCAGCGGTTGGACGAGGAAAAAGTTCAGCATTAGCGTTCTTTTCTTCTCCTGAATCAGTAAATTATGGGCTTGCGAAGAGATACATTAATGAAGGTAAGCTAGATGTTGCTCTTGATATTTTAGAAGGCAATCAAGATGTATTGCTTGAATTGATCCATGGTGCTTTAGGGGTTTCTCATGAGAAAGGAAAGCAAGTTGTTAAGCTTCCTTATTATCGTCAGTTACAAACCTTAATGCCATCTCTTGCAATTCGTCGTTCAGAGCAGCATTTAATGCAGCAACTATTTAATGGATTAACTCAATTAAATAAACGTGGTGATATTGAGGGTGATATTGCCCATCATTGGGATATGTTAACACCAACACATTGGCGATTTTTCTTAAGACCAAGTATTGCTTTTCATGATGGAAAACCATTAACGTTTCAGGATATTAAAGACACATTTTTCGCATTGTCGTCTAATTTCGTGTTTAGTCACATACAAGAGGTTACGAATCCAAATCTTAATGTGGTTGATTTCATTCTGACGACTGATGATTATTACTTTGATAGTAAATTAACTCAGTTTAATGCGAAAATAATTCCAAATACGGCTCATGAATCAATCACCTATGCTCGTTCTCCTATTGGAACCGGGCCATACAAGGTCAGTGAAAATTCAGACAAAAAACTTACGTTAATTGCAAATGAGCATTACTTTGGTTATAGACCATTGATTGATTCTGTTGAAGTATGGACGTTACCTAATATAGCACCTATTCAATTAAAATTAGGCTTTGAAGTTTATGAAGGGGATCACTCTGTTAGTTATGGTGAACAAGTAGATGCAGATAGAGGGTGTACTTATCTATTATTAAATCGTCAGTCAGGATTGGCTGCTGATTCGGATTGGAAAGAATACTTATCGCAAACCATTACGCCGTTACTATTATTAAATGAATTACAAAATGCGAATATGAATGGCATTGGATTATTTAACGCTTACGGGTTATTACCTGGGTTACAGCATTGTTTGAATAGAAAGAAAATTGCTTTTATTCAACCAGAGAAAGGAAGCATCGTCAGATTAGGGTATGAAACAGAACATCCTCTCTATCCTTTACTTGGGGCGATTATTAAAAGACGTCTTGCATTAGACGGTATCAAACTCGTTATAAAAGAGTTTGATACGATGGAATTATTAGATTCCGAATGTACAGCACACATTGATA